>NZ_JBEYFS010000078.1:0-47121 GCF_040634475.1 Streptomyces sp. NPDC007095 | reverse complement strand
GCCGTGCAGCGCGTCGCGCACCGAGGCCGCCGCGGCGGCCGGCGTGGGATGGTCGAACACCAGCGTCGCCGGCAGATCGAGACCGGTCGCCGTGCCCAGCCGGTCGCGCAACAGCACACCGCCGAGGGAAGTGAGTCCCTGTGCCATGAAGGGCAGTTCGGGGTCGAGGGACTGTGCGGGGACGCCGAGCGTGTGGGCGGTCTCGTCGAGTACCAGGTCCAGTACGGCGTCGGACGCGGCCGTCAGCCGCTCGCGCAGCGCCGTGGACGCGGCCGCGCGTTCGGCGGCGAGCCGCTGCGTCAACTGCTCGGCGAGCGCGGACCGGACGATCTTGCCGGAGGGGGTACGGGGGATGACGGGGGTCGGGTAGATCTCGTCCGGCACCTTGAACCCGGACAGCCGCTCCCGGCAGTCGGCGAGCGCCCGTGCCGTGTCGAACCCGTCAGGTCCCGGGACGACGAAGGCGACCGGCACCTCGCCCAGCACCTCGTGCCGCCGGCCGACGACAGCGGCGTCGGCGACATCGGGACGGGCCAGCAGTATCTGCTCGACCTCGGACGGGTTGATGTTCTCCCCGCCTCGGATGATGAGTTCCTTGACCCGGCCGGTGACACGGAGGTGTCCGTTCGTGCCTAGCCGGCCCAGGTCCCCGGTGCGGTACCAACCGTCGGAGAACGCCTTTGCGGTGGCGTCCGGGCGGTTGTGATAGCCCGTCATCAGTCCGGGGCCGCGGACCCAGATCTCCCCGTCGGCCCCGTCTGCGACCTCGGCACCGGTGGACGGATCGGTCAGCCGCACCGCGAGCCCCGGCAGCGGAGGCCCGCTGGAGGCGTCGTCACGGGGTCCGTCGAGCCGCTGGACCGCGATCTTCCCGCAGGTCTCCGTGGAGCCGTAGCCGTCGAGCAGGGGAGCGGCCAGGACACGGCCGACCTCCGCCTTCAGCTCAGGGGAACAGGGCGCGCCCCCGGTGACGCACAGGCGCAGCGACGAAGACACCGGGGTCGCCGTCTCGCGCAGCGACTCCAGCAGGAGGCGATAGGTGGCGGGCACCCCGGCCAGAATGGTGAACGGCTCGGCGGCCAGCGCCTGGGCGACGCTCGCACCCGGAGCGAGGAGGCGTGCGCTCGCACCGACCGCGATCACTCCCATCAGGCACAGCGAGTGCGCGAAGGCGTGGAACATGGGCAGGGGCCACAGCAGCCGGTCCTCCTCCCGCAGTCCGTGCGCCGGCACGTAGGCCGCCGCCACCGACCACAGGGCGGCACGCTGTGTGGAGACCACGCCCTTGCTCTCCCCGGTCGTGCCCGAGGTGTAGAGAATCCACGCCGGATCGTCGAGACCGAGGTCGTCCCGGGGCCCCGCGCCAGGATCCGTCCCGGCCAGGTCCTCGAAGGCGAGCGCATCGGCGGGCAGGTCCTCGGAGGCGAACGTGTCGGCGGGCGGATCGCCGGGACCGACGACGGCCACCCGTAACTCGGTTCGCCCAGTCGCCAGTCGGGCGACCCGGGTGGCCAGCGACTCCTCGGTGATCACCAGGACCGCGCCGCTGTCGTCGAGGAAATACCCCAGCTCTTCGTCCGACGCACCGGGGTTCAGCAGCACGCCGACCGCCCCGGCCCGCAGCACCCCGAGACAGCTCTCCACGAGCTCCACCCGATTGCCCAGATGGATCGCGACCCGCTCCCCGCGCCGCACTCCGAGCCGCGCCAGATGCCCCGCCAGCCGACCGGTGCGCTCCTCCAACTCCCGGTAGGTGACGGCGCGGCGGCTGTCCACATAGGCGGTCCTGCCTCCCAGCCGAGCCGAGTGCTCCCTCAAAGTGCTGGGCAACGCACGCACCAACTCGCCCTGGAATTCGGCCATCCCCACCCCTACGACCTCGACCGCAGACCACTCGCCGTAACCGTACGTCAGCCGAACGCCCGTTCAGCGCCGCCACAACCTTGCGGCGCGTCGGCCGCCGCTCCGCACCACACCGCCTCCGATATTCCGGAGCCGGGGCCTTATCGCTCAGTCCGAGGGCGGACCGGCAATGCGTTCGACACGCGGCTCGGCGAGCCTGGCGTAGTCCGCCCCGGACACGGCCAGCGAGCGATCGAGGCGAGCGGCGTTGAAGTAGAGGCACGGTCGCGCGACGACGTCCGGATCCGCGACGAGTTCGAGTGCGGGGTCGAAGCTGAAGGGCAGAACGGTGCCTGGGACGGCATGGGCCAGTCGCTCCGCGGTGGCCGCGTCGCAGAATCCGACGTAGCGGGCCGCGAACAGCGTGCGGATGGCGTCGAGGTCCACACGTCGGTCCCCCGGGACGACCGCGAGCACGTGGCGAGTGACCCGCCGGTCGATCTTGACCATCAGGACGAGGCACTTCGCGGCTTCGGACACCGGGTGCCCGCGCAGTGTGCTGACCGTCTCGGTGGTGCCTTCCGGTTCGTGGTCGATGAGTTCGTACGCGGTCGCGGTGCTGTCGAGCAGGCTGATCAGACGCTCGTAGGTGCCGTTGTCCGGCATGGGGACTCCTCGATGTGGGTGGTGCGGTGGGTGCGTTCGATGTGCTGCCCCCAGTACGTTCCGGTGACCATGAGCGCGGCGCCGAGGCCGGTGAGGACGGTGAGCCCTTCGCCGCCGAGGCAGACGCCGACCACGACCGCCCAGACCGGTTCGGTGCCCAGCAGCAGACTGGCCCGGCTGGCAGAGCTGTTCTGCACCGCCCAGGTCTGGGCGAGGAAGGCGAACACGCTGCAGAACAGGGCGAGATACACGAGCTGGCCCCAGACCGTGGCATCGACCCGGGTCAGCGTCGGCAGGGCGCTGGCGGCGGGCACCACGAACAGCGCCGACCCGACACCCGTCTGGACGGCCGTGAGCTGCAACGGCCGCACGACGCGGCCCTTCGTGAGGCGCCCCACGAGCGCGACATGCGCCGCGCGCACCACCGCGGCGGCGAGCATCAGCAGGTCGCCGATCCCGGGAGTGTGGAAGCCGCTGCCGGACATGAGCAGTGCGACGGCCACCAGGCACACACCCGTGGCGGCGAAGAAGCGCGGAGGCAGCCGTCCGTTGTCCGTCGTGCGGTCCAGCAGTGGGGTGAGCACGATGGTGAGGCTGATGATCAGGCCGGCGTTGGCCGCGCTGGTGTGCGCGACACCGTACGTCTCCAGAACCAGGACAGCGGCCTGAGTGACCCCCAGCACAGCCCCGACACGTACTTCGTCCCGCGTGCAGCGCTCCTTCCGGCGGCGGGCGGCGACGAGGGCGAGGCAGATCGCGGAGAGCGCGTACCGCGCGAACAGCACCACCAGGACCGGCAGGGCATGGGTGGCCGTCTTCGCGGCCAGGTAGCTGGAGCCCCAGACGATGGCGACAAGCAGAAGCACTGCGTCAGTGCGGCGAGTGTGGAACACGCCCCTACGCTGCACTGTTCCCACCTTGAAGCCAAGAACGATGTTCTTCACCGATCCTGAAGCATCACTACACTGAGCAGGTGAACGAACGGCAGTTGCAGATCTTGCGGGAGCTCGGCGAGTCGGGAAGCGTGACCGCCACCGCCGAGGCGTTGCTGATGACACCCTCGGCGATCTCCCAACAGCTGCGGCTGCTGCAACGCTCGATCCCCGTCCCTCTCACCGAACGCGACGGCCGACGGCTGGTACTCACCGATGCCGGGCAAGCCCTGGCCCGTGCCGCGATCGAGGTGGAGACCGCGATGGCCACGGCACGCCACGCGATCGACGAGTTCGTCGACCAGCCGGACTCGGGCGTATCGGTGGCGGCCTTCCACAGCGCGGCCTCCGCGTTCTTCCCGCTCCTGCTGCTCGGCCAGGCAGGGCCTGGACGCCCAAGGCTCTCGCTCGCCGACGAGGATGTCGCGCAGGACCACTTCCCCGGACTGACCCGGGACTACGACCTCGTACTCGCCCACCGTCTCGACCAGGCGCCGCCCTGGCCGGCCACGGTCGCCGCCGACACGCTGCTGCGTGAACCGCTGGACATCGCCCTGCCGGCCGGCCACCCCTTGACCGCCAAACGACGTCTGACCCCGCGCGACGTGGCGGACCAACCCTGGATCACCGTGCACGACGGGTTCCCGCTCATGGCCACCATCGACGCCATCGCGAGCGCCGCGAACCGCCGGCTCGACATCGTCCATCGCATCAACGAATTCTCGGTGGTCGCCGAAGCCGTCGCCGCCGGAGGGGGTCTGGCCCTCATGCCCCGCTGGACCACGCGCCCACACCCCGCACTCGTCCTCAGACCTCTCAGCGGCGTGCACACCCGACGCCACATCGACGTGCTCCACCGCCCCGAACGTGCCGCACGAAGAGCCGTACGAACGGTGCTCACCGAACTCCACCGGGCAGCGGTGACCATCCAGCGGCGGGACGGCGGCGCGGTTCCGGCGTGAACGCCGTCGTGCGCGTCGAAGCAGGTGACCAGACCGGTCAGGATTCGAGAAGCGCCGGTCAGCGAGCCGCGGCTACCGTGACGGCCATGGACATCGCGATCCACGCCCCGGCACAGGAAGACCTGACGTTACCCTCGGGGCCGGCCGGATCCAGCCAGGCGACGCCGACGGAGTCCGCGAAGGCGGCCCACTCGACAGATGGAGACACGATGAGCATGGCCCCGAGGACGGACACGCAGTCGCCTGCGCCGCACGTTGCCGACAGCCACGACCTGATCCGCGTGCACGGCGCGCGCGAGAACAATCTCAAGGACGTCAGCATCGAGATCCCGAAGCGCCGCCTGACGGTGTTCACCGGCGTGTCCGGCTCGGGCAAGAGCTCGCTGGTGTTCAACACGATTGCGGCGGAGTCACAGCGGCTGATCAACGAGACGTACAGCGCCTTCGTGCAGGGATTCATGCCGACGCTGGCGCGGCCCGAGGTCGACGTCCTCGACGGGCTGACCACCGTGATCACCGTCGACCAGCAGCGGCTGGGCGCCGACCCACGCTCCACCGTCGGCACCGCCACCGACGCCAACGCGATGCTGCGCATCCTCTTCAGCCGGCTCGGCAAGCCGCACATCGGCTCGCCCAAGGCGTTCTCCTTCAACGTCGCCTCGATCAGCGGAGCCGGCGCGGTCACCATGGAGCGCGGCGGACAGACCGTGAAGGAGCGCCGCAGCTTCAGCATCACCGGCGGCATGTGCCCGCGCTGCGAGGGCCGTGGCTCGGTCTCCGACCTCGACCTCACCCAGCTCTACGACGACTCCAAGTCGCTCTCCGAGGGCGCGATCACCGTCCCCGGCTACACGGGGGGCGGCTGGAACTCACGGCTCTACAGCGAGTCGGGCTTCTTCGACCCGGACAAGCCGATCCGCAAGTTCACCAAGAAGGAGCTGCACGACTTCCTCCACCGCGAGCCGACCCGGATGAAGATCGCGGGCATCAACATGACCTACGAGGGGCTGGTCCCACGGATCCAGAAGTCGATGCTCGCCAAGGACCGGGAGGGCATGCAGCCGCACATCCGGGAGTTCGTGGACCGGGCGGTCACCTTCACCACCTGCCTCGAGTGCGACGGCACCCGGCTCAACGAAGGGGCCCGGTCGTCGAAGATCAAGCGGATCAGCATCGCCGACGCCTGCGCGATGCAGATCAGCGACCTGGCCGAGTGGGTCCGCCGTCTCGACGAGCCGTCGGTGGCGCCGCTGCTCACCGCGCTGCAGCAGACCCTCGACTCGTTCGTGGAGATCGGGCTCGGCTACCTCTCGCTCGACCGGCCGGCGGGCACGCTGTCCGGCGGCGAGGCACAGCGCGTCAAGATGATCCGCCACCTCGGCTCCTCGCTCACCGACGTGACCTACGTCTTCGACGAGCCCACCATCGGCCTGCACCCGCATGACATCCAGCGGATGAACGACCTGCTGCTGCGGCTGCGGGACAAGGGCAACACGGTGCTCGTCGTGGAGCACAAGCCGGAGACGATCGCGATCGCCGACCATGTCGTCGACCTCGGTCCCGGCGCCGGTACGGCGGGCGGCACCGTCTGCTTCGAGGGCACCGTCGAGGGGCTGCGGAGCGGTGGCACCATCACCGGCCGCCATTTCGACGACCGGGCCGTCGTCAAGGAGACGGTGCGCAAGCCCACCGGCATGCTGGAGATCCGCGGCGCGAGGACGCACAACCTCCAGGGCGTCGACGTCGACATCCCGCTCGGGGTGCTTGCCGTCGTCACCGGCGTCGCCGGCTCCGGCAAGAGCTCGCTCGTGCACGGGTCGATCCCGGCCGGCGAGGGCGTGGTGTCGGTCGACCAGGGCGCGATCCGCGGCTCGCGACGCAGCAACCCGGCGACGTACACCGGACTGCTCGACCCGATCCGCAAGGCGTTCGCCAAGGCCAACGGCGTGAAACCGGCCCTGTTCAGTGCCAACTCCGAGGGCGCCTGCCCCACCTGCAACGGCGCCGGCGTCATCTACACCGACCTGGCGATGATGGCCGGCGTCGCCACCACCTGCGAGGAGTGCGAGGGGAAGCGGTTCCAGGCATCGGTGCTCGACTACCACCTCGGCGGCCGCGACATCAGCGAGGTGCTCGCGATGTCGGTGACCGAGGCCGAGGAGTTCTTCGGCGCCGGCGAGGCGCACACGCCGGCCGCTCACCGCGTCCTCACCCGACTCTCCGATGTCGGCCTCGGCTACCTCAGCCTCGGCCAGCCGCTCACCACGCTGTCCGGCGGTGAGCGACAGCGGCTCAAGCTGGCCACCCATATGGCGGACAAGGGTGGCGTCTACGTCCTCGACGAGCCGACCGCCGGTCTTCACCTCGCCGACGTCGAGCAGCTGCTCGGTCTGCTCGACCGGCTCGTCGACGCCGGCAAGTCGGTCATCGTCGTCGAGCACCACCAGGCGGTGATGGCGCACGCCGACTGGATCATCGACCTCGGCCCCGGCGCCGGCCACGACGGCGGCCGACTTGTCTTCGAGGGCACCCCCGCCGACCTCGTCGCAGCCCGTTCCACCCTCACCGGCAAGCACCTCGCGACCTACGTCGGCACCTGACGCCGGCCCTCGCGCGACGGTGTTCCCGACGTCAGCCTGCGATCAGGCAGAAGGGATGCCCGGCCGGGTCAGTGAAGACGCGCCATCTGTCTCCACCCGGTTGGTACTCCGGTTTGGCCGCGCCCAACCGCAGCAGCAGGGCCTCCGCCTCGTCGAGGTCGTCGACCGCGAAGTCGAGGTGGCTCTGTTGCGGCACGGCCTGGCCCGGCCAGCGCGGAGCCTGGTAGTCGTCGACCCGTTGAAAACCGATGCCGAGCCCGTCCTCGCGGGTGACGCCGGCGAAGTCACCGTTGGACTTGGGGTGAAGCTCAAGTCCGGTGGCTTGCTGATAGAACGCGGCCAGTGCCTCTGGATCGGCGCAGTCGAGTGTGATCGCCGTGAGCTTCATCTGCGGGGGCATGGAAACTCCGTAACACCCATCATGCTGTGAGTCCGAACTCGTCCGGCGTCACACCGTAGGGATCAACTCCACGCTCCGCGACCTGGTTTATGTCAACGCGGCGCCGCGTTGAGAGTGGCAGCCCGCGATGGGCAGCGGTCCATGCCGCGACGCAGCAGGCCGTCCATGACGGCACCGATCACCTCTTCAGCAGAACGGATTTCGGCGCCGCCGGTCCCGCTCGCCCCCCGCATGGGCGGGTGGCCTCTATGAGTCCGATCGGCGGCGGCACTACCGTGGTCGGCGTAAGGGCGTAATCACATGACGGCCGACCCCTTGGTGACGCGATGTGTTGGAGTGCGACGGCCGACCTGGCCGCCGGTGCCGGGATCGCCGCGGTCGGGGTGGCCTGTGTGGCGCGGGTGCGGCGGGCCCGTGACCTGCCGCTGGCCGCGCTGCCGTTGATCCTCGGGGCACATCAGATCGTGGAGTCCGTGGTCTGGGACTCCGGCGGAGGTACGGGCCCCGCCACCGTCGCCTGGGCCGTCATCGCGCTGCCTCTGCTCGCGGTGTGGGTCCCGGCCGGTGTGATGTGCGCGGCGCCCCCGCACGCCCGGCGCAGGCTGACGGTCCCCCTGGCGATCGGCCTCGCGACCGCCGCCACACTCGCGAACGCCCTCGTGACACGACCCGTGCGAGCGGAGGTCCGCGGCCACACCCTCGGCTATTTCGTGCATCTGGACCATCCTGAACTGCTCGTCGCCGGCTACCTCCTGGCCACCGTCGGCTCGCTCCTGCTCTCCGGTGACCGCGGGCTTCTGCTGCTCGGGGTGCTGATGGGCGCGGGCGCGCTGATCTGCTGGGTGCTGTGGGAGCTGGAGTTCGTGTCGACCTGGTGCGCGTTCGCCGCGGTGGGTTCGGTGGCGATGTTCGGCTGGGTGCGTCGGCGCCAGGCCGGGCCGGACACGGGCCGCTGACAGACACGTCGTGCGCGGCCCGCACGGTCGTCGACCTCGTTCAACCGATCGGTTGAACGCGGGTTCCACCGCCCGCGCGGCCTCCGCTCCGTACGGACGACGCGCGGGGTCACGCCACGGCGCCAGAATCGCCACTGACCATGGCGCCGCGTTCCATCCCGCCGAGGTCCTCACCCCCCCCGTCAGAGAGGCCCACAGAGTGTCCAGTTTCCTCAGCAGACGACGCGTACTCGCCACCGGAGCAGGTGCCGGTGCCGCGGCCCTCGGCCTCGCAGCGTTCGGCGCCGCGGCCGGCCCCGCCGCCGCTGCCTCGCCCACCGGGTCCCGGCGGGCCGGCGGAGCCGAGGAGACCAGGACGCTCGACGAGTTGTACCGGGCCGCCCTGGCGGACGGCGGCAAGCTCGTCATCTACGCCGGCGGAGACACCCCGACACAGCAGGACGGCACCAAGGCCGCCTTCCTCAAGCGCTTCCCGGACATCGACCTGAAGCTCATCGTGGACTACAGCAAGTACCACGACGTCCGCGTCGACAACCAGTTCGCCACCGACACCCTGGTCCCCGACGTCGTACAACTTCAGACGCTCCAGGACTTCACCCGCTGGAAGGAGCAGGGCCGCCTGCTGCCGTACAAGCCGGCCGGATTCTCCAAGGTGTACGACGGCTTCAAGGACCCGCACGGCGCCTGGGTCGCCATCGGCGCGATCGGCTTCAGCTTCCTGTACGACGTCGCCGCGGTCGGCACGGACGCCCCGAGGACCCCGCTCGACCTGATCGACCCGAAGTGGCAGGGGAAGATCGCCTCGTCGTACCCGCACGACGACGACGCGGTCCTCTACCTCTACAGCCTGTACGCGCAGAAGTACGGCTGGGCCTGGGTGGCCGCGCTCGCCCGGCAGGACGTGCGGTTCGCCCGCGGCAGCAACTCCCCGGGGGACGCCGTCTTCGGCAAGCAGAAGGCGATCGGCATCGGCACGGCGGGCACGCTGACCTCCCCGGCCACCGCTCCCGCGAAGTGGGTCGTCGCCGACGGGCACCCCTTCATGGCCTGGGGCCAGCGCGCCGCCGTCCTCAAGCAGGCCAGGAACACGGCGGCCGCCAAGCTGTACCTCAACTGGCAGCTGTCCACCACCCAGCAGCAGGCGTCCTTCAACGGCTGGTCGGTACGGACCGACGTCACGCCCGCGGCCGGTCTGAAGCCGATCTGGGAGTACCCCGACGCCCACATCGACGGCTTCCCCCGTTTCATGGCCGACCGCGCGGCCGTCGAGCGCTGGAAGCAGACCTTCGCTCTCTACTTCGGCGAGGTGAAGGGTGACCCCACGCCGGGCCGGCCCGGCCTGCACCCGGGGGCGTAACCGCTGGTGGGGTCGCTGGTCTCCGTACGCCGGTCGGTACGGAGACCGGCAGTCCCGCTCTTCACATCGGCCCTACAGGTGACGGATAGACTCGGACGCCCTGTCCGACTGGATCAGTCCGCCCAAGGGGATCTGCCGTGCCCGACCGCGCTCCACTGACCCCTCGCGGCAACCGGCCCACCCTGGAACACGTTTCGCACCTCGCCTTCTTCCTCGTCGTCGGCGCCGGACTCGTGCGCCTCGCCCAGCTCGAGATACCCCTGTGCTGGTACATCGTGACCGTCAGCGGGCTGCTGGCCGTGGCGTACGCGGGCGGGCTCGCCTGCTGGGACCGGCTCGGCCCGCTCGGCCGGCACCTCTGGATCCCGCTGCTGCTCCTGCTGTGGACCACCCTCGTCTTCCTCGCGCCGCCACCACTGACGACGGCCTACGTCTGGTGTGCCGTCCCGCTGGCCTGCGCGGCCCTGGGCGTGCTCGGCCGCCGCTCCGCGATGGTCTCGGTCGCCGTGATCACCTTCGTGCTCGTCGACGCGCTCGTCCGGTCCACGGGCCGGTTCGACCCGGAGGTCGTCCTCGTTCCGGTGGCGGCCGTCTGGGGAACCGTCGCCCTCTACCGGGGCCAGCAGCGGGACGCCGCGATCCGCCAGCGCCTCGTCGAGGAACTGCGGGACACCCGGGACACGCTCGCGCGGCAGCAACGCCAGGCGGGCGTACTGGCGGAACGCACCCGCATCGCCCGCGATCTGCACGACACCCTGGCCCAGGAACTCGCAGGCAGCCTGATGCTGCTCCAGGCGGCCGAGCGCGACTGGGACGCGCGGCCGGAGGTGACACGGACCCGTGTCCGTGCCGTGGCCGAGGGCCTGGACGGCAACCTCGCCGAGACCCGCCGGATGATCCGGGACCTGACCCCGACCACCGTCGCCGAAGCCGGCCTCGAAGGCGCGCTGCGGCTGCTGTGCGACCGTTCGCGTCAGGAAGGTGCCGCGGCCCGGGTGCGGTTCCGCTCGCTCGGAACGCATCAGCCCGCCCTCGACGACCAGGCCGCCACCACCCTGTTCCGAATCGCCCAGAACGCGCTGGCGAACGTACGCGAACACGCCCACGCGGTGAACGTACTGGTCACCTTCCACCGGCACCCCGATCGTGTGGAACTCGAAGTGAGCGACGACGGAGTCGGTTTCGATCCGGCCGTCCCGTTCGCGAGCGAGCGCTCGCCGGGCCCCGTCCGGACGGACCGCGGATTCGGCCTCACGGTCGCTCGGGCGCGCCTGCGTGAGTGCGGAGGCGACCTGGACGTCAGCAGCGCACCCGGCCGGGGTACCAGGATCCGTGCCTCGGTGTCCGCGCGGTCCCGGCCGCGGCCGGTCGAGCCGTCGTTCACACCGGCGACCGCCCGATGACCGCCGCACCGCTGCGCGTGCTGATCGCCGACGACCACACCGTCGTACGCGCCGGACTGCGGGCCCTGCTGGAAGGCGAACCCGACCTCGACGTGATCGCGGAGGCGGGCAGCGGCGAGGAAGCGGTCCGGCTGGGTACCCGGTTGGTCCCGGACGTCGCGCTGATGGATCTGCGGTTCGCCGGACCCGGCCACGGGATCGACGGCGTCGAGGCGGCCCGCCGGCTCGGTGCCCGGGCGCCCGGTGTGGCGGTGGTGATGCTGACCAGTTACGCCGGACGGGCCGATGTCGTCCGCGCGTTGGAAGCGGGTGCGCGAGGCTACGTACTCAAGGCGGGGCCGCCCGAGGAACTGTTCCAGGCGGTGCGCACCGCTGCGGCGGGCTCCATGGGACTCGCCGCGGAGATCGTCGGCGAACTCGTCGGCCAAGTGGTCAACCCGGAGCAGGACTTGAGCCATCGCGAGATCGAGGTCGTCCGGCTGCTGGCCGAGGGGCGCAGCAACCGGGCCATCGCCGAGGCGCTGTACCTCAGCGAGGCCACGGTCAAGACCCACCTCGTGCGCGTCTATCGCAAACTCAAGGTCGACAATCGGGCGGCGGCCGTGTCGGAGGCCGTGCGCAGGGGGCTGCTCGAACTCACCTGACTCACAAGGAAGTTCACGCGGCCTACGAGGCATCCGTCTCCGTGCCCGCCCGGAGCGTCACGGGCGGGCACGGAGTGGATGTCGCCGCAGGGCTAGGAGCCGGTCACGTCGGACACCGTCCACCGCTGGTTGGAGCCGGAGTTGGGCGTCCAGATCGTGACGGCGGATCCGTCGGCGGTGGCCTGGCCGCCCACCTCCAGGAGCCTTCCGGCGGCGGCGTTGACGAGGGTCCAGGTGCCGTCACCGGTCGTCGACATGATCCACTGCGTGGCGGCGTCACGAGGGCCGGTGTCCGCCTCCAGGACGGGGGCGCCGTCGCGCACGGCCAGTCGCTTGCCCTCCACCGGGTTGGTGAACACGTACCGCTGCCGGTTGCCGGTCTGGCCGCTGAGCTGTCGCAGCTGCCACCGCTGGCCGGTGACCGTTGCCGCGTCGGTGCCGGCCGTCTTGATGACGAGCTTGCTGCCGTCGTCCGCGACGGTGAGCGCCTTGCCGCTCTGGACGCCGGTCAGGGAGTAGGTGTGGCCCTTCTTCAGCAGAGCGGCGTCCTTGGCAACGCCCGACACGCCCTTGACGACGAAGGAGGTCACGGACTGGGCGGGCACGGTGAAGGTGGCCTGGCGGTCGGTGACCGCGACGGGGGTCTGGCGTGCCAGCTTGCCGTCCGCGCTGGTCACCACGGGAGTCACCGTCGCGCCCCGCGCGATGTGGCCGAACCTGGACAGGTCGATGGTGACCGTACGCGCGCTGGTGGTGCTGTTGACGTGGACGACGGTCGCCCCGTTGCCGCTCTTGGAGACCGCGGCGGCGCTCGACGTGTCGTCGGTCTTGATCAGCCGGTCGCCCGGTTTGATGTAGTGGGTGAAGTTGCGGGCGGTGTCGAACTTCGTGTTCGTGTAGATGGGACAGGTCGCGAGGGTGTCCGCGGAGGTACAGCTGAACGGGAGCTGGATGCTGCCCCAGTTGCCGCCCTTGGCGGACTCACCGCCCGGCTTCATGTTGTCGTAGTCCTCGACCGGCTGCCAGAACACCCAGGCCTTGGGCTCGAGTTCGCGCAGGTCGTCGACCATCTGCTGGGCAAGACCGAGGCCCGGCCGCATGTCCGTGAAGCTCTGGCCGTCGCCCCAGTCACCCTCGACCTCGCTCATCCACAGCGGCTTGTCAGCCGCCTTGGCCAGGTCGCGCACGCTGGTACGGCCGCCGGTGCCGTAGGTGTGGACGTTCAGCTGGCCGACGAGGTCCCGCACGTCCTGGGGGTAGGAGTTCCAGTTCTGCGTGAAGATGTTGGGGTTGGTCTCGTCCATCGCGGAGATCTTCGTGCCGGTCTTCGCCTTCTTGAGGGCGGGGGCCAGCGCGCGGATCACCTGCTGCTGGAGCGCGGGGCCGATGTGGGCCCCCTCCTGGCGGCCGCCGACCGGCTGCCCGTCCGCGCCCAGGCGCGTACCCCAGTAGTTCGTGTTCGGCTCGTTGAACGGGTCGAGGGTGTCGACCTTGATGCCGTGCGCCTTCTCAAGCCGCTTGGTCGCGCCCGCCAGGTAGGCGGCGAAGTCGTCGACGGAGTCGGCCTTGAGCTGGTCGGCGGAGGAGTTGAAGCCGCCGGAGACGTAGCCGCTGGTGGTCATGAACCAGGGCGGCGAGTTGCTGAACGTCTCCCAGTGGGTGATGTCCTTCTTGATCCGGTCCACCCACCAGCGCTGGGTGGCGTCGGCGTTCGGGTTCCAGTCGGCCGCGTCGTCGGCGCTCCACCAGTCGGTATCCGTACGGGCGGTGCCGTCCGGGGCCTTCCACCAGCCCTCGACCGCTCCGCCGGCCCGCAGGTAGTTCTTGACGTCCGGGGCGTTGCCGCCGCCGATGTTGTAGCGGGCGATGTTGAGGTTGAGGCCGTCGTCGCCGAACAGGAGCTTGGCGAGCTTCTCGCGGATCGGCGCAGGGTAGTTGCCGGTGGCGTTGGCGAACCAGACCAGGCTGGTGCCCCAGCCCTCGAAGCTCTGCTCCTTGTAGGAGGGATCGGGCCGGACGGTCACGGACGCGGCTGCCGCCGGCGCGGTCTCCGCGCTCGTCGGCGGGGCGGTGACCAGGGCTGCCCCGGTGGCCAGTGCGGTGCCTGCGATGGTTCCCAGAAGCCGTCTTGTGCGGGTACGGCGTGCCAACGTGTGCTCCCAACTCGTATGTGGTCGCTGCGATGGACCGGCGTGCCCCCGGGTGGGGACACGCCGGCGTCACCCTCGAACGGGGGGCCGTGCTCGCTGTTCGAGGGCTGTCAGAGGGCGGGCTGCCGCAGTACGGCGACGTCCCGGGGGGCGAGGACGACGGTGCCGTCGTCGTCCGTCCGGCCGACCAACAGGTCTCCGGAGACTCCGGTCAGCGGCACGGTCTCGTCGGTCCGGTTGACCAGGAACAGGTAGCGGCTGTCGGCGCTTCGGCGCACGATCAGCTCGACGCTTCCCCGCGTGCCGTCCGGCAGTTCGCTGTGCACACCGGCCGGGGCGAGCAGCTTCGGCAGCAGCGCGGTGAGACCGTCCGTGCCGAGCCGGGTGGAGACGTACGCGGCCGAGCCCTCGCCCGTCGGGCGCCGGGTGACGGCGGGGCGGTCGGCGTACGTGCCGTCACGGTAGTGCGCCAGCACCTCCACCGCCGGGTCGGTGACGCTGATCCGGTCGGTCCACAAGGTGCCAGTCGCGGTGCCGTCCACGCCGTCCAGGGCGACGTCGGCCGTCTCGCCGTCGAGCAGCGGGCCGAACTCCTCGATGCGGATGCCGAGAAGCTCGCGCAGGGCTCCCGGGTAGCCGCCGAGCCAGATGTGGTCGTTCTCGTCGACGACACCGGAGAAGTACGTGGTGACCAGGTGGCCGCCGTTCTCGGCGTACCGGGTGAGCTCCTTGGCGAGCAGGGCCGGCATGACGTGCAGCACCGGCGTGATCAGGACCTGGTAGCGGTCGAGTTCGGTCTGCGTGGTGACGACATCGGCCCGGATGCCGAGGGCAAGAAGCGCGGAGTACCAGTCCAGCGCCTCCTGCCGGTAGCTGAGCTGGGCGGTGGGGTGGGAGTCCTGCTCGCTCGCCCACCACGAGTCCCAGTCGAAGACGATCCCGACCCGGGCCGGCTCACGCTCCGTCCCGGCGACCGGAGCGAGGGTCTTGAGGGTCTGTCCGAGGCCGGCCACCGCGCGGAAGACCTCGCTGTCGGCTCCGGCGTGCGGCACCATCGCCGAGTGGTACTTCTCGGCGCCTGCCGCCGACTGGCGCCACTGGAAGAAGCACACCGCGTCGGCGCCGTGGGCGACATGCACCAGCGAGTCACGGGCGAGGTCGCCCGGCCGCTTGGCCACGTTGATCGGCTGCCAGTTGACGGCGCTGGTGGAGTGTTCCATGAGGAACCACGGACGGCCACCGGCGATGCCGCTGACGAGGTTGGCGGAGAAGGACAGTTCGTCGCGGTCCTGCGGGCCGGGCACCACGTAGTGGTCGTTGGAGACGAAGTCGATCTCGGCGGCCCAGTCCGCGTAGTTCATGCCCTTGGTGTTGCCCATCACCATGAAGTTGGTGGTGACCGGAACATCCGGTGTGAGCTCGCGCAGCACGTCCCGCTCCGCGCGCAGATGGTCCTTCAGCACATCGGAGGAGAAACGCTTGAAGTCCAGCTGCTGGGTGGGGTTCGGGTGGGAGGCGGCCAGCCGGGGCGGCAGGATCTGCTCCCAGTCGCTGTAGCGCTGGGACCAGAACGCCGTTCCCCAGGCGTGGTTGAGAGCGTCGAGGGTGGTGTAGCGGGAGCGCAGCCAGTCGCGGAAGGCGCGGGCGGCGTCCTCGGAGTAGTCGTAGACGTTGTGGCAGCCCAGCTCGTTGGAGACGTGCCAGGCGACCAGCGCGGGATGGTTCGCGTACCGCTCGGCCATCTTCCGCACCAGGCGCAGCGCGTGCTCGCGGAAGACGGGCGAGGTGGGACGCCAGTGCTGGCGCGCCCCGGGCCACAGCGTCTCGCCGGACGCGGTGACCGGAAGGATCTCCGGGTACGCCGTGCTGAGCCAGGGCGGCGGGGAGGCGGTGGCGGTGGCCAGGTCGACCCCGATGCCCCCCGCGTGCAGCAGGTCCATGACCTCGTCGAGCCAGCCGAAGTCCCACTCGTTCTCGGCGGGCTGGATACGGGCCCAGGAGAAGATCGCCACGGAGACGATGTTGACGCCCGCCTCCCGCATCAGCCGGATGTCCTCCTCCCACACCTCGCGTGGCCACTGCTCCGGGTTGTAGTCGGCGCCGTAGGCGAGGCGGGGGGTGGAATCACCGTCCGGCCCGTGCCGCAACTGGGACAGGAGGGTGGAGATCATGGTGGTCCTTCCGTTTACTGCACGGCGTGGCGCGAGGTACGTGGTTGCTTCCGGGCGGCCGCCGCTGAGCGCCTGCTGCTCAGCGGCGGCTCCCGAGGGGAATGCCGGTTACTTCGAGACGGTGAAGCCCTGCTCGTTGCCGTACTTGATGGAGGCGTCCTGCCAGCTCTTCAGGCCGTCGGCCAGCTTGGTGCCGGAGATGTAGGCCTTGCCGACGGTGTCGTTGAAGATCGAGTTGGCGTACTGCTGGAAGGGCAGGTACGACCAGTCGCTGGCGACGTTGGCGGCGGACTCGGCGAAGATCTTGTTGGCTTCCTGGCCGCCGAAGTAGGCGAACTTGGTGTTCTGGAACTCGGTGGACTGGAGCTCCGCCTTGGTCGCCGGGAAGGCGCCCTGCTTGATGCGGGTCTGCACGCCGTCGCCGGAGTTGGCGTACTCGACGAACGCGTAGGCGAGTTCCTTGTTCTTGCCCAGCGCGGGCAGGGCAAGGGAGCTGCCGCCGTTCTCCGCGCTCGCCTTGTCCCCCTTGGTCCACTGCGGCATCGGAGCCGCTCGCCAGTCACCGGAGGCGTTCGGCACGCCGGAGACGAAGTTGGCGGGCATCCAGGCGCCGGTGGTCAGGGTGGCGATGGTGCCGTCGCCCAGGCCCTTGTACCAGTCGTCGGTCCAGCCGTTGATGGGTGCGACGAGCTTCTCGTCGATGAGCTTCTGCCAGGTGTCGGTGTACTTCTTGGCGCCCGCGTCCTCGAAGTTGACCGTCACCTTGGTGCCGTCGACCTTGTAGGGGCGCGAACCGGCCTGCCACAGCATGCTGGTGGTGAAGCCCGCGTCACCGGCGTCGTTGGCGATGTAGACCTTGGGGTCGGCCTTGTGCAGCTTGCGGGCCGCGTCGACGTACTCGTCCCAGGTGGTCGGCACGGCGATCTTGTACTTGTCGAAGACCTTCTTGTTGTAGAACATCGCCATGGGGCCGGAGTCCATCGGCAGGCCGTAGACCTTGTCACCCTCGCTCACGGCGTTCCACGGACCCGGGGTGTACTTGGCGGCGAGCTTGTCGGCGCCGTAGGGGGCCAGGTCGCTGAGGCCCTTGGTGAGGGAGTACTGGCTCAGCGCGAAGTACTCGACCTGGGCGACGTCGGGGACGCCCTTGCCGGCCGCGATGGCGTTCGACAGGGCGGTGTAGTGCTTGTCACCGGACCGGTCGCCGACGAGGTTGATCTTGACCTTGGGGTACTTCTTCTGGAAGTCGGCGGCGACCGTCTTCAGCGTGGGCTCCCAGGCCCAGACGTTGACCGTGCCGCCCTTCTTGAGGGCCGCCTGGATGTCCGTGGCGGAGACCGCCTTCTGGCCCGAGCTGTTGTTGTCGGAGCCGCCGCAGGCGGTCGCCCCGAGGGCGAGGACGGAGAGGACAGCGAAGCCGCGCAGCAGGCGGCCGGTGGTTCTGCGCATGGAGGTGCTTCCACTTCTTCGTGGGTGGGACTTCTTCATGGGTGGGACAGGGTGAGGGTGAAAGAGGTGAGGCTGCGGGGGGTGGGGGCCTGAGGGCGGGTTATTCCTTGACGCTTCCGGCGGCGAGCCCGGACTGCCAGTACTTCTGCAGCAGCAGGAACGCGGCGATCAGCGGCACGATGGTGAGCAGCGAACCGGTGATCACCAGGTTGAAGATCACGTCGCCACCGATCGTCTGGGCCTGGGAGTTCCAGGCGTCCAGGCCCAGGGTCAGGGGGTACCAGTTCGGGTCCTTGAGCATGATCAGCGGCAGGAAGTAGTTGTTCCAGGTCGCGACCGTGGTGAACAGCAGGACGGTCACGGTGCCAGGAGCGAGCAGCGGCATGGCGACCTGGAAGAAGGTGCGGATCTCGCCCGCTCCGTCGATGCGGGCGGCCTCCATCAGTTCGGTGGGGATGGCCTCGCTGGCGAAGACCCACATCAGGTACAGGCCGAAGGGCGAGACGAGCGAGGGGATGATCACCGCCCACGGTGTGTCCGTCAGCCCCATCTTGCTGAACATCAGGAAGGTGGGCACCGCCAGGGCGGTGCCCGGGACAGCGACGGCACCGATGACCACGGCGAAGACGGCGCGCTTCCCGGGGAAGTTGAACTTCGCCAGCGCGTAGCCGCCCAGGATCGCCAGGAGGGTCGCGCCGCCGGCGCCGAGCACGACGTACAGCAGGGTGTTCAGCAGCCAGCGGACGAAGATGCCGTCGTGGTACGTGAACGTGTCGTGGATGTTTTCCCAGAGGGCGAACTTGTGGCTGAACCACAGGCCGGACGAGGTGGCGAGCCCGTCCTGGGTCTTGGTGGCGCTGATGACCAGCCACACCAGGGGCACCACGGTGTAGAGCATGATCAGGCCGGTGAGCACGGTCAGCAGGACGCTGCGCTTGGGGCGTCCGGGAGTGTGCTTGTGCCGTGTGCGCAGTCGGGGCGTGTTCTTGGAACCGCCGGACTGGGCGGACGGGGGCTGGGAGGCGGTGGTGACGGGGCTGCTCGTGCTGCTCATCGGGTCACGCTCCCTTGCGCATGCCGCGGAGCTGCACGACATAGGCGATGACCATGGTGATCAGCCCCATGATGATGGCGACCGCCGCGGAGTAGTTGTGCTGCTGTCCGTTGAAGGACAGTGAGTACGTGTAGAAGTTCGGGGTGTAGTCCGTCGTGATGGCGTTGCGCGCCAGCGGCCGCAGGATGCTCGGCTCGTTGAAGAGCTGGAAGCTGCCGATGATCGAGAAGATCGTCGCGATGACCAGGGCGCCGCGGATGGCGGGCAGCTTGATGGCCGAGATGATGCGGATCTGCCCGGCGCCGTCGATCTCCGCGGCCTCGTACAGAGAGCTCGGGATGACCCTCAGCGCGGAATAGAAGATCAGCATGTTGTAGCCCACGAACTCCCAGGTGACGATGTTGCCGATCGACGCCAGGACCAGGTCCGCGGAGAGCGGGTCGGGCAGGGTGACGTCGAAGGCGCTGTTGATGTCACCCACCAGGCCGAACCGGGTGCCGTACATGAAGCCCCACATCAGGGTGGCGACCACGGCGGGCACCGCGTACGGCAGGAAGATCGAGATCCGGAAGAAGTTCCTGCCGTACAGACGGCCGCTGTCCAGCGCGAGTGCGACGAGCAGGGCGATCCCCAGCATGATCGGCACCTGGATCAGCAGGAACAGCGAGACCCGCTCCAAGGAGGACCAGAACTGGTCGTCCTGGAGAGCCTGCTTGTAGTTGTCCAGGCCGACGAAGGACGTTCCCCCGATGAGCTTGTCACGGAAGAGGCTGAGGTAGATCGAATAGGCGATCGGAGCCAGGAAGACGAAGGCGAAGACCACCGCGAAGGGGCCGATGAACCCCCATCCTGTCCAGGAGCGGCGGTCCCTTTTCGGAGGCCGGTCCGGGCGCCGTGCCACGGCCGCAGGGGGTTGAAGCGTCGTCATGTCGTTCCTCGCTCGTCCATCTTGGAACCGGCGTCTCACGCCGTCGCGATGTTTACGTAAACATGCCGTCCCCCTTCGCGTCGAGGGCTGTTATGTTTACGTAAACATCTGATGGCGGCATGTCTACACTGCGCCAATGTCGGTGGTCAAGGGTCGTCTGACGAAACGGCGACCCGGGTAACAAAGGAGACGGGTGGACACTGCGGACAGTGCCTCGACGGGGACGGAACGGTCCCGCGGGCGCAAGGGAAAACGGGCGGTGGGTCGCGCGCAGACCGCGTCCATGGCGGATGTCGCGCGCCTGGCCGGGGTCTCCTCGCAGACGGTCTCCCGCGTGTCCAACGGTTACGCGGGTGTGAACGAGGAGACCCGTGAACAGGTGCTGGCGGCGATGAAGGAACTGGGCTACCGGCCCAACAGCGCCGCCCGGGCCCTCAAGCGCGGTGAGTTCCGCACCATCGGCGTCATCACCTTCAACCTCTCCACCACGGGCAACATGCGTACCCTGGAGGCGATCGCCACCTCCGCGGCGCAGGAGGGCTACGCCGTCACGCTGCTGCCGGTCGCCGTGCCCACCCAGGACGAGGTGCGGGGCGCCTTCTCCCGGCTCGGGGAACTCGCCGTCGACGCCGTCATCGCCATCATGGAGGTACATCTGCTCGACGCGGCGACCATCTCCCTGCCCCCGCATGTGCAGGTCGTCGTCGCCGACTCGGACGCGGGCGACCGCTACGCGGTGGTCGACACCGACCAGGCCGGGGGAGCTCGGGCCGCCGTACGCCACCTTCTGGACCTCGGCCACAGCACGGTCTGGCATCTGGCCGGGCCCGAGGAGTCCTTCGCGGCACAGCGCCGCACCGACGCCTGGCACGCCGCCCTGACCGAGGCGGGCCGCGTCCCGCCGTCTCTGGTCCGAGGCGACTGGTCGGCGGAGTCCGGCTACCGCGCGGGCCTGCGGCTCGCGGACGAGCGCGACTGTACGGCGGTGTTCGCCGCCAACGACCAGATGGCGCTGGGCCTCCTGCGGGCCCTGCACGAACGCGGCCGGAAGATCCCCGACGACGTCAGCGTCATCGGCTTCGACGACATCCCCGAGGCCGGCTCCTTCCTGCCGCCGCTGACCACGGTCCACCAGGACTTCGCCGAGGTGGGACGCCTGTGCGTCGAGGGTGTCCTGCGGCGGATGCGCCACGGCGGGCCGGAACACGGCACCACGCTCGTCCCCACGAAGCTGGTGGTGCGGGGGAGCACGGCTCCGCCGTCCGGGGATGCGTAGGTTCCGCGTCAGCAGGCGCCGGATTCGGTCGTGCTCGGGCGGGTCGATCCGGATGAAGTCGGGCGGTAGCCCGGTAAGACCATCTTCGTACGCGTGCGCCGCGGCGTCGGCGCCGACCTCGGGGAGGTTGCGCGCATCCGAGCTGAGCCGTGGGTCGTGGAGCAGGGAGAGGGTCCCCCGGTAGGTGCTCACGACGTAGGTGAGGCGGCCACGCGCGTCAGTCCCAGTCCAAGGGCGATGAAGGCCCGGGCCGGCGCTGTGACCTCGTGCCGGCGGCCGTCTGATCACGGCTCGGCCGGGTTCTTTCCCCAGACGAAGACCTCGGTGCTCGCAAGGCGCTCGGAGAATCGGCCCGATGGGGACACCTCCCGCAGCAGCCGGCGCAGGTCCGACTCGAAGGCGTCACGGCGCGCGCCGAACAGGTGCGGAGCCGAGAACGACATCGAGAACACCCCCGCGACGACGTCATCGTAAGTGCGCTCGAGCGCATGCCCGCCGGGAACGACATGACGCTGAGGACCGGAGAATCCCGCGCGCGCGAGCACCGCCGCCTCGCCGCCGGGCGTGCCCTGCGGCAGCACCCCGCGCCCGGCTCGTCGTACCGGTCCGAGGTAGCGCCTGACCAACTCGTCCATCGCGACGTAGGGCACCGCCGGATGCGGAAGACCCTCGACGGATCGACGCTCCGTCTTCAGATCCGAGATGTGCACGAACGCCCCGCCGGGCATGAGCATGTCCCTGATGGTCGCCGCCACCAGATCCCGATCCATCCAGTGGAAGGACTGGCCGAAGGTCGCCACCGTGAACGTCCCAAGACCTGCGGGCAGTTCCTCGGCCCGGACCCGCACCCATCGTGACTTTCCGCTCACCCCCGCCTCGGCGGCTCCGCGCACCGCTTCGGAGAGCATCCCGTTGTCCGGGTCCACACCGACGATCTCACCGAACAGGTGGGCCAGACTCAGAGCCAGGGTGCCCGGTCCGCATCCCACGTCGATCAGGCGCCCCCGGCCGTCGAGTCGCAGAACCTCGGCGAGCACATCCGCGAGACCGGGTGCGTACGGGAGCCTTCCCCGCTGGTAGTAGGAGGCCGTCCCCGAGAACAACGTGTCGTCCCACTCCCAGCCGACGACCACCGCCACCCGCCACCTTTCACAGAAGCACAGGATTGCCCGACGGCGGTCGCCGCACCGGTCAAGATAACGAACGCGCGGACTGCCTGATGCCCCATTTCGTGCGCAGGACCACGTGGTCGTCGTCGGTCAGGCGCTCCTCGCGCTCCAGGGCCACGCGTACGGCGTCAGATCGGCGGCGAAGGGGACGAAGGGCCGCGTTGGGCTCCGTTCGAACAGCGGGGGACGATGAAGGACCGGTGGCCCGAGGGTCCCGCCGCTGATCCGGAAGCGGCCCGGGAACGCTACGACTCTGACATGCGGACCGCGCTCAGGTCGAGCGCGGGGGCCTGGCCGACCACTGCAAGCAGTTCGAGTGGCAGTTCCTTGTCTGCCTGGCCGATGGCGAGCGCGAGCCAACGCCCGCGATCCCGGTGCGGCCACGCGTGCATGCCTACGGCGTGCTGGCTGAGGGAGTTGAGCGGCTCGGGCACTACTTCTCCTACCGGGCCGTCTTCGACGCTGACAACAACTTCCGGTCGGCCACCTCGCAGACGGTCTTCGTGCCGGCGTCCGCCCAGGGAGTACGGATCCTGGGCCACCCTGCACACCTGGTTCCGCCGGTGGGCGGCCGACGGCACCTTCGAACGGATGCTGCGGGCCGCCCAGTCGGAGGCGGATGTGGCCGGCACCGTCGACTGGATGGTGTCGGTCGACTCCACCGGCGTGCGCGATGTGGGCGTGACGTTTGACGACAGGGTCTAGGGGCGTTGGCCAATGCGGTTGACCACAGCGATTTGCCGGAGGCCCTTCGTTTCGAAATACGGGTTGGTCTCCTGCCAATGACCGTGCACCAGCTTGGCTGTGCTGCCTTTTAGCCGCATGCCCAGATATACGTAGGTGTCGCGGTCGAAGAGGAAAGTGAAGTCGATGCCTGGGTAGGACACCCCAATTCCGCGGCGGCCGAGGATGTCCACCTCATCTCGGTCGACACGCACCCGCGGGATGCCGGCGAGTGCCCCGAACGCGGCGGCCTGAAGCCCTGGCGGCATCACCCGCGGTCCCTGCATCAGCAGACATGCGTCGAAGAACGCGTCTCGGTCCGTCTGCGGCGGTCGAGCTCGGCGGGCTCCACCCGGTCTGGATCTCGCTGCGGGTGGCCACGGACGTTCTGCCCCTGCTGGTCAACGCGTGTTCGGCGCAGTGTGTGGTCGCACTTCCCCTGCCACCCGAGGGTTATGTCCAGTCAGCGCACACAGGCGGCCGGGTCGGCCAACCCTCGGCCGACCGGGACTGACCGGCAGACGACCCGGTCCCGGCCGAACCGCTCCGGCGCTCTTGACCAGGCCCGCCCGCCGCACCGAGGGCGTCGGCGGGGAGGGGTTCGGGTTCGGTGACGTCGAGTACGGCGCCGATGCGGCCGCTCACCGGCTCGGACAACTCCGCGTCCTCGGCTTCACCGGCATCGAGGACGGCCCCGGGTGACGGGGCCGCGGCGCGGTCAGCCGATCCGTGCCTCGGCGTACGGCACCAGCCGCACCGGCCCGAGCAGCCCGTACGGCTGGCGGGCCGTTCCGCCGTAGACCGCGGGGTCGCTGACCCGCAGCCGGTTGGAGAGCGGGGTGGCGACCTCGACCTCGATGACATTGCCCCCGCGCCTGAGCAGATCGCCCAGGTCCACCACCGGATGGATCTGGTCCACGGGGTCGAGGCGGTGGCCGTTCACGGTGACACGGCAGGTGTCGGTCACGGTGCCCAGTTCCAGGCGGGCGCCGTGGTCGTCGGTCCAGCCGTCGTCGAGGGTGACCGTGGTGCGGTAGCGGCCGATTCCGGAGACGTCCGTGAGTTCGGTGATCTGCGACCAGGGCAGCAGCGCGTCGAGGGTGAGGTCGTGCTCGACGACGGTGGTGCGGTAGGCCGTGTCCCCGGGCCGCCAGTCCTGCACGTACAGCTGCCAGGAGGCGAGATCCAGCGGCGCGGGGACGCTCTTGACTGTCGTCCGCACGGTGCGGCCGGAGGACAGGACGGTGCTGTACGTGCCTGCCGCGGTCGCCCGGACGACGAGTCCGGCGTCGGTGAAGCGCACCTCGTCCGCCTCGCTGTCGACCGCGTGCGGACGGCTGCCGGTGCGGTCGCCGAAGAGCCCGGGGCGGCCGAGGGCCAGGATCAGGGTCTCGGCGGGCTGGAGGGTGACGCGAGCGGTGACGGTGTCACCGTCCTCGGTGTAGCGGGCGAGGCGCCCGGCCTTTCCGGTCCACGGGTCGAGGAGGTAGGGCACGGCGCCCGCGGTCGTGCGGCGCAGGGTGACCTCGTGGTCGATCGCGGCCACCGGCGGCTTGACGTTCTCGGCGTGCTTGCCGTTGCACAGGTAGTAGTAGTCGACGCCGTCGGCCACACGATGGGCGTTGAGCAGGGTCGACGAGGTCGCGTACCGGACGTCGGGCGCCACCCCGAGGTCGGCGAGAGCGGTGGGGACGGCCGACTTGTCGGCGACCTGGCGGACCAGCGGCTGGGCCAGCAACTCGGCCACCACGGAACGCAGTTCTTCGCTCTCGCCGCTGTCCGGGACGCCGGGCGGCACGACGGTGTCCCAGGCGCCGAGCAGTACGACGGGCAGTCCGGCGCGGGCGAGGCGCAGCAGGGCGCGGGCGTCGGACAGAGCCAGGGTGACCGTGGAGCCGTAGAAGAAGTCGCCCTCGACGAACAGGGCCTTGTACGCCGGGCCTTCGGGTGCGAGGCGCCCGTGGCGCACGGTGGCGGCGGGCAGGTCGAGCAGCGGCCCGCTGAGGAACTGGTGGGTCCAGCCCAGGGGGATGCCCGTCGCGGTGAACCAGGAGGCGCCGATGCCGGTGGCGGTGTACCCGGTCTGCCGGAACACCGCGACGTCGACGCGCGGACGGCCGGTCTGCAACACCTGGTGAACCCGGCCCAGATACCCCGACACGTCCGCGACGTGCCGCCAGGTCGGATGCCGCGGGCCCCAGGACTCTCCATAGCCGACCGTCCCCTTGTACGGGGTGAAGGCGGCGTATCCGGGCCAGTTCACGCCCGGCAGCTCGGCGTAGGAGAAGCCGTGCACGACCGTCTGGTTGACCCCTGCCGCGTAGGCGCCGCCCATGGTGCGCAGGAACTTCTGCCAGGTCGTGTTGTACGCGCCGCCGGCGTAGGCGCCCGCCTCGCAGGACAACACGGTGTGCCCCGCCATGTCCCGGCCGCCCGCCAGACAGCGGTAGTCGTCGAGGTTCTTGAAGCCGAGGGATTCGCCTTCGGGGATGTCCAGGAGCGCGGCGGAGGCGATCGCGTCGGTCTGGAGACCGTAGGGCTGGGAGCGCAGTTCGAGGCCGAGGGAGTGGGCCCAGGTGCGCAGGGCCGTCACATGGTGCCGGTTGAAGAGGACGGACACCGTCTCCCAGAAGTCGTGCCGGATCTGCCGGGTGACGGCGGCTTCGAACGCGAAGACCTGGCTGCCGTGGTTGAGGATCACGGCAGCGAGCAGCGGCAGCAGGGAGCGGCCGGTGTGGGCGAGGAACGCGTCCGGGAGGCCGGGCGTCCACTGGAGCCCGTTGGTCTCCAGCTCGATGGAGTCCTCGAACAGCGCCCCACCGGAGACCTTGAGCAGACGCCGGACTGTGGGGGAGAGGAGGTGCGCTTCCCAGAAGTCGGTCACCGCGCGTGTGCCCGCCGGGCTGAAGTGGTCGACCACGTACGCGGCCGGGGCGGTGTGCGGGCCGCCCTCCGGAGTCTGTCCGGAACCGCGTACCCAGTAGGAGACGATCACCCAGCTGCCGTCGTCGGGCGCGGTCCAGGTGAGCGTGCCGTCGGCGACGGCGCCGGTGAGGTCCTGGACCGAGTCCAGATCGAGCCCCGTCTCCTTGCGGGTGGAGTTCGCGGTGTTCACCCGGGCGGCCTGGACGAGGAGCAACTGCTGACGGGTCACGCCCGCGGCGGCGGCGTAGACCGGGACCGGCACCGGACCGGAGTAGACGCTTCCCGCGGTCAACGTGGCCGTTCCGTAGGCGAGTTCCTTGACCGCCGCCTCGCTGTCCGGCGTGATGCCGGGTACCGCCGCCGGCCAGCTGGGGCCGATGGTCAGATCGACGGTGAGGCCGCGCCGGGCCGCCTGGCCCAGTGCCGCCTCCACTCCCGCCACCCACGCGGCGCTGCCCCAGCCGTGCCGCGCGGTGTCCAGGACCGAGGGGTCCGTGACGCTGTGATGGACCGCGGCTATCTCGGCCCCGCCGAAACCGGCGTCGGCGATCTGGTCGATCTCCCGCCTGATCTCGTCGGGCTGCACGAGGCCGTCGGGCCACCACCAGCGGAACTTCGGCCGCACCGCACGCCCGGGCGTCGCGAACGGCAGACCCGCGGCGGTCGCGGCCCTCGCGGGTGTTGGCAGGCTCCAGTCGAGCGAGCCGACTGCCGCCGTGGCGACGGCGACCGAGAGGAGAGTGCGGCGGGGGAGTCCCGAACGGCGGGCCGGGGTGTCGTTGCTCATGGATCTCGTCCACTCTCTCGGAGGGCAGCACAAACAGGACCCCTGAGGGGCCACCCTTTTGAATCGTTTAAATCCTCCGGGAAGCTACGGCCCCGGATCGCAGAGCGTCAAGATCCGTGCACACCTTCGGCACCGGTCGTGTCAGATGGCGTGCGTGAGCTTCGCAGGCGGACATCAGGAAGTTGTCAGGGTGTGGGAAGCCCCTCTCGCCGCCCTTTCCCCTGGTGCAGGCGCTTACTATCGGCCATGTGTGCGCACATGTGCTGGTCGCTGAGGATGACGAGAAACAGGCTGAGCTGATACGCCGCTCACTGCTTCAGGAAGGACACACCGCGACCGTGGTCCACGACGGCGGGGCCGCGCTCGACGAGGTACGGAGGCACAAGCCCGACCTCGTCGTCCTCGACCTGATGCTGCCGGTGATCGACGGCTTCGGGGTGTGCCGGGTGCTGCGCCGGAACGACGACATCCCCGTCCTCATGCTCACCGCCCGTTCCGCCGAGGAGGACGTCCTGCTCGGCCTGGAGCTCGGCGCCGACGACTACGTGACCAAGCCGTACAGTCCGCGCGAGTTGATGGCCCGTATCCGTACGGTCCTGCGGCGCAGCGGGCGCCCGGCCGACGAGCAGGACCGGGCCGTACGGGCCGCCGGAATCACCGTCGATCCGGTCCGGCACGAGGTGCACTGCGACGGCGCGCGCGTGGAGTGCACCCCCGGTGAGTACGAGATCCTGCGCGCCATGACCGCGGAGCCCGAGCGGGTCTTCTCCCGGCGGCAGTTGCTCCAGTGCACCCGCGGTATCGACCGGGCCTCCACCGAACGGGCCATCGACGTGCACATCATGAACCTGCGCAAGAAGATCGAGCCCGATCCCCGCCGACCGGTGCGGCTGCTCACCGTGTTCGGCGTCGGTTACAAGCTCAGTGGTGGGCGCGGGTGAGCTCCGGCATACCGCTGCGCAAGAGGCTGCTCGTACGGCTGATGATCACCTCGGTGCTCATCGCCCTCTGCTCGGTGGCAGCGACGGCGTGGCTCGCGGTGCAGACCACGACCCGCGCCATCCAGGAGGAGCAGGGGCAGGCCCTCGCCGACGACACGGACATCCTCCGGCAACTCAGCGGATACGCCGCCACCCACCCGAGCTGGTCGGGCGTCCGGGCCACCGTGCGCAGGCTGTCGGCCGCCACGGGGCGACGGATCGCGCTGACGACGGCGGACCGTACGCCGATCGCCGACTCCGCCAAGTCCCGCACAGCCCTGCCGCCCGGGGCCGCCGCCACTGTCGACCCGTTGCACACCGACACCTACTCGGAGCCCGGGGCCCAGCTCAGCGGCATCGACCCGCGCGCGGTGGGGCCCTACCGGCTGACGTCGCTGGAGCGGGCAAAGCTGGGCAAGCTGGCGACTTTGCGGCAGAAGTGCGCGGCGCGCAACGGCGTCGACACCACGATCACCTGGACGCCGAGCGGTCGGCCCGTCCTGTCGGACGAGAACGGGATCCTCCCTGGCTCGACCGTTCCCGAGGTGTGCGCGGACGGACAGCTCAACACCCTGACCCACACCGAGGAGACGGCGCTGACCAGGCTGACGAGCCTCACCGAGGCGTGCCTGCGGCGCAAGGACGTTGCTCTGCCCGCGAAGGGGTTCATCTCGCTGGATTTCTCCGGCCAGGCCCCACAGCCGCAGTTCGCCCTGGGGAGGAAGAGCCTGGGCGGACATCCCACGGCGATCGAGCCGAAGGGGAACGAGTGCGTCGCCGAAGCGCGACGCGAGCAGCTCGACCCTGATGTCGCGCCCGTCGCCGAGCTGTTCCTGGGCACGGGGGACAGCGCCGTCCCGCACTTCGACATGTCGAACGCCAACAAGGCCAAGGTGGTGGGAGTCACCGGTCTCGTCCTGGCCCTCACCGTGGCCGTGACCGCGCTGGTCGCCAACCGGCTCGTACGCCCGTTGCGCGCGCTCACGCAGGCCGCGCAGCAGCCGTTGGAACAGCATGTACGGGTGCCCGTCACCACCCGCGACGAGACGGGCATCCTGGCGGTCGCGTTCAACGAGCTGACCGAGCGCCGGGAACGGATGGAGGCCCAGCGCAAGGCGATGGTCAGCGACATCGCGCATGAACTGCGCTCCCCACTCACCAACATCCGTGGCTGGCTGGAGGTGACCCGCGACGGCATCGTCGACCCCGATCCGGATCTGCTCGCCTCCCTGCATGAGGAGGCGGTGCTCCTCCAGCGGGTCATCGACGATCTCCAGGACCTCGCGGCGGCCGACGCGGGCACCCTCACGCTGCACCGCGAGGCCGTCCGCGCCGACGAGCTGCTCGAACAGGTCGCGGCGGCGTACCGGGTGGGCGCGGAGACGGCGGGCATCGGGCTGCGCACGGGGACGGACGGGACGTTCGCGCCGGCGGGGAGCGGGACTCCGTGGCTCGACGCGGATCCGGTGCGGATGCGGCAGGCGCTCGGCAATCTGGTGTCCAACGCGATCCGGCACACACCGGACCGCGGCACGATCACCCTCTCCGCCCGGGAGGAGGGAGGTCAGGTCGTCATCGAGGTGGCCGACACCGGCAGTGGTATCGCCGCGGAGGATCTGCCCAGCGTGTTCGACCGGTTCTGGCGGGCCGAGAAGTCCCGCAGTCGGCGCACCGGCGGCAGTGGGCTCGGCCTGTCCATCGTCCGCCAGCTCGTGGCGGCCCACGGCGGTACCGTCGCGGTGGCGAGTGAACTCGGCGCCGGTTCGGTCTTCACCCTGAGGCTGCCCCGCACCGACCCTCCGGTTGAAGCGGACGAGCTCCGCTGACCTGCGCAGGGTGGTGCTGGCGGTACCAGGATCCGCGTTCCCCCTCACAGGAGGGATCTGGTTGCCCCGACGTCCTGGGAGCACTGTGGTCACATGAACACCACCAGGATGCCGGGGGCCAGAATCCGTGTCACGCCCCTGCGGTCGCTCGCGGGACGCACCTATGTCCCGCGCCGTGGAAGAAGTGGAAGAGGCGCAGAGAGATCACGAGGGTCGGAAAGTCAGGCTCCGGCTGTCCAGGCAGCCGGGGGCGACGCTGAAGATGCCGGGAGTGTTGTCCGTGACGCGGAGCCTTTGGGCGTCGTCGGCGGGGAGTGCCGAGGCGTCGACGGTGCGGGTCGCGTGCGGCTCCGTGCCGGTGTCGCGGACGAAGCCCTTCATTAGCGGTGCGGTGCGGTCCTTGCCGACCTGGCTGGTGACCCGTCCGCCGATGAGGTCGTGGACGAGGTCGACGGCCGCGGAGTTCTCGATGGAGACGGCCGGTGTGAAGGCACCGGCCGTCGTCGGCGTGCCGGGGATCAGCCCGGTGGCCGGGGCGATCGACAGACCGGTGGGCAGGCCGGCGGCGGAGTAGGTGAGGCTGCTCGGCATCGCCGACGGCCTCGTACGCGTCACAGGTCGCCCCGAACAGGCCGGCCGCGGCTTGCAAGACAGCGGTGCGGGCGCCAGCGTGGTCGGTGTTGCCAGTCATGCAGCGGGTCAGGGCCCGGCACCAGACGTTGGTGGCCCCTCGGGGCGGCGTCCTCCGTCTTCCTCGTCTTCGCTTCCGCCAGGGCCGACTTGCTCGCCGTCGCAGCCGCTACGGCGGCCTTGGTGGTCGCTACGGAGAGGGTCGCCGTCGAGGCGACCAGCGCCGCCGGCGCGATCGTCGCGCCGGCGGCCACGTGTCGCCGGACGGAGGTGGCACGGCCACTTCCTGGACGTGGGAAGTGGCCGATGCGGAGTTCGTCACCGGAATACGTTGTCGGAATCGTCCCAGGTCGAGGGCTCGCTCGGCGTGTACTCCCGCGGGACCCTCGACGAGGTCTGGTACATCGCGTCGATCTCGGCGGCGAAACGCCGTGAGATGGCGTCCCGGCGCAGCTTCATCGACGGGGTCAGCAGGCCATTGGTCTGGTCGAAGGGTTCGGAGAGAACACGGAACACCCGGATGGACTCGGAGCGGGAGACAGTGCTGTTGGCCGCGGCGACGGCGCGTCTGACCTCCTCCCGCAGCTCATTCTCCTCCCGTGCGTCCCGTGCCGCCGCGCCCCCCTTGGACCAGGCTCCGCGCCAGTGCGCGAGGAAGTCGGGATCAAGGGTGATGAGGGCGCCCACGCACGGCCGGTTGTCTCCCACGACGACCGCCTGATGGATCAACGGGTGGACGCGCAGCCGCTCTTCGAGGGCCGCGGGAGCCACGCTCTTGCCGCCGCTCGTGATGATGACGTCCTTCTTGCGGCCGGTGATGGCCAGATACCCCTCGGCGTCGAGGCGCCCGAGGTCGCCCGTCGCCAGCCAGCCGTCCTGGAACGCGGCGTACGTCGACGGGGGATCGTTGACGTAGCCCTGGAACACCGAGGGTCCCCACACCAGGACCTCCCCGTCCTCGGCCACCCGGATGTCCGTACCGGGCAGGGCGCGGCCGACCGTTCCGAACTTCTCGCGCCCCACGGGCTGGGCCGTGATGCCGCCGCTCGTTTCGGTGAGCCCGTAGCCGTCGTGGATGACGATTCCGATGCCCGCGTAGAAGAGGGCGAGTTCACGGTTGAGCGGGGAGCCGCCCGACACCCCGCCGCACACTCGTCCCCCCAGGGTGGCCCGCAGCTTCCGGTAGACGGTCTTCTCGTAGAGGGTGTGCTGCAGGCGCAGGTCGAAGCCGGGGCCGGGGCCGGTGCCCAGTCGCTGGCGTTCGGTGGCCGCGGCGAAGTCCTTCGCCGTCTGGACGGCACGCTCGAACAGGGCTGCGCGGCCCGTCCGTTGCGCGGTACGCAGGAAGTTCTTGTAGATCTTCTCGAAGACGAACGGAACGGCGTAGAGATAGGTCGGGCGGAAGGAGAGGAGCGCCGCGCAGAGCGTCTCCTCGCCGAGATCGGGCTCGTGTCCCAGCAGGATGCCGCCCCGCAGACAGAGCCCCTGGACCATGATGCCGTACACGTGCGAGAAGGGCAGGAAGGCGAGGATGGCGGGCTGCTCACCGGGGGGAGCAGCCGTGTGTCTCCAGCCCTCGAGGAGGGTGTCGCAGGGGCTGGCGAGGTTGCGGTGGGTGAGGGCGCAGCCCTTGGGGTGGCCCGTCGTACCGGAGGTGTAGGCGATGACCGCGGTCGAGTCGGGCAGCACGATGCGGCGCAGCGAGTCCACCGTCGTCGTCGGGATCGCCCGGCCCCGCTCGACCAGCTGCGCCAGGGCCCCGGTGTCCAACTGCCAGACGTGGCGCAGCGACGGGAGCGACGCGCACGCCGAGCCGACCGTCATGACGCCCTGCTCGTCCTCGACGACGACGGCGACACACCCCGCGTCCTGAAGGATCCACGCGACCTGCTCGTGCGACGAGGTCGGGTAGATCGGCACGATCTCGGCGCCCACCGTCCACAGCGCGTAGCTGAGCACGGTCCACTCGTAGCGCGTACGCGCCATGACGGCCACCCGGTTCCCCGGTCGCAGGCCGGACACGACCAACCCCCGGGCCAGGTCGACCACTTCGTCCCACAGCTCGGCCGCGGTCACCGTCGTCCAGATGCCGGGATCGTCGTCGAGGCGACGCGCGATCTGTGGCAGATCCGGCTCGCGGCGAGCCGTTTCGAAGAGGCTGTCGGCGAGTCCACCCTGCATCACAGTCGCAGCCGGTGAAGGATTTTCGAACGCGTGCATCGCCGCTCCAGAATTCTCCCCGACATGACCCCACCGAGGGGCTCCGGTGCCGAGGATTCACGAATCTAGCCCAGTCCGACCACGACTGTGCCGGATTCAGGCAGCAGTTCGTCTACCGATGAGGTTACGGTCGGATCAGGGACCTCCCACGCTCGGGAGCCGGTCATGGATGAGCTCCGTGCGCGGCCGGGCAGGGGGTGGTCGCGAGGTGGCGCGCGCTCACCCCCGGTCAGGAGGAGGGGACGATCTGCGGGGCGGCGGCAACGCCCGCAGCAGCTCCCACAGTGGCTGCGATCCGGCCGCCCAGGAGGCGAGTAACCGGCGGTCCACGAGATGCAGGCGCTGCTGCTCGGCGAAGTCCCGGGCGGGTGTGGTGATCCGCCCGTTGGTCACCATGACCGCCACGTCGGCCAGGTGCACGGGACGGGCGGTGCCGTTGAGGACCTGTAGGTCCGGCGTGCCCACCGCGGATCCGCCCTCCCCGTCGCGACGATGCTTGCACTGGATCACCCAGCGCCGCCCGAACGGATCCGTCGCCTTCACATCCGCGCCGAGATCACCGCGCCCACCGACCCGGGCCGCGTCCGGGCAGCCGTCCCGGCGCATCAGCTCCCGTATCGCCTGCTCGAACTCCTGGTGGTGCAACGCGTCCAACTGCGCGATCGCGTACCGCAGCCCGCGCGCCCGTACCTCCCGCCAGTGCGCACGATCCCGGCGCAGGCGCTGCCAACCGGCGCACCCGAGCCCGGCGAGCACCGCGGCCATGACGGCCACCCACCAGTGGTCCGCGAGCCATTGGACCAACGCCACCACCAGCGCGACAGCCGCGACCGAAGCCACTGTCAACTCCGACAGCCTTGTCTCTGCCTGCTGTCGACGCCTGCTCGGTCGCCGGGTGCGCCGCCTGACGGGCGACCGCCGCCGTGTCACCGGACACCGCGCTTCACAGGACGCCGTACTTCACAGGACGCCGTACTTCACATAAGGATTGGTCCCCCCGCACTTCTGCCCCCCTGATCAAGCACTCCCCGTTGCACCACCCATCATGGCAACCGCCACTGACATCGAGTAGGGACGGCTTCCGGTCATGCGCGGCTCAGGAGCGCCTCCCGGGAGATGAGGGCGGTCGAGCCCGGTGCCGTACAGGCGTGGGCACCCGCGATCGCCCCGAGCCTGGCGCACTCCCGGACGTCCCGGCCGGCGAGCCTGCCGTACAGGAAGCCGCAGACGTACGCGTCACCCGCGCCGTTGGAGTCCACCACCGGGGCGGACGGGACGGCCGCCGGAATGTGCCGCGGATCGGGGCCGCCGTCTTGGGTGAGGACGTAGGAGCCTTCCGCGCCCGCCGTGGCGACCACCGTGCGAGCCCGCCCGGCGCGGAGGATCTCCCGCATCAGCGCGGGGGTTTTGTCGCCCGCGCCCGCGGCGCTGAAGAAGACGAGATCGGAGCGGACGGCGAACTCGCGATGGTGGTCCGCGAGACCGTCCCAGTCGTGCAGATCGGTGGAGACGGGGACGCCGAGATCCTCGATGTCGTCGTAGAGGAAGCGCCCGAAGTTCATGATGGAGAGGTGCACGTGGCGGGCGCGCCGCAGCCGCGGGAGGTAGAGGTCCCGGGGCATCCGCAGATCCGCCGGGTCGCGGCTGTCGTAGAAGGACATCCGACGGCCGGACGCGTCCACCAGGTTGACCGCGCGCCGCGTTCCCGCGGGGGAGATCAGCGGGAGGAACTCGACACCGCCCTTGGCCATTCGCTCGCGCACCTGTGCACCGATCCAGTCGTCACCGATGCAGTCGAGCAACCCGACCTTGAGGCCCAGCGCCCGGGCGCCCAGGGCGACGTTCCCTCCGGTGTGACCGGGCCACTCCTCGATCGGGCCGACGTGCACGGAGTCGGCAAGCGGGACCGGCAGGGAGTCGACGCGGACGATGGTGTCCACGCCGCTGCCGCCGATCACCAGGACATCGTATTTCCCGTACTCGTCGTATGCGCTGTGCTGGTCGTGGTCGCCGTTCCGATTGTTTTCCGCGTGCTGTGGGATCACAGATCCATCTGCCCTCTCCTTCCCCGCCGTTCCCAGTATGACGGGTGACCCCACAACGCGACGGACAGTCGTCGAGGCCGGGCGAACCGGGCAGCGCTGCCGCTCTCCTGGAGCGCGTACGTCCGACTGTCGGTCGGCACCGCGCGGACCGTCGGCCGTCGTGGGCGTCCAACGCACCCGCAGTTACTTGAAGCTGGAGTAATCGCATCCGTCATTTGGGCTGGTTTTCCGAAGTCTGCGGAGCGCGAGAAGCAGGAAACTCCGGAGGAGCTTCAGAAGCCCCATTGAGCGCGCGCATCGATTGCACCTTCCGTGATACGCCTATTTTCGCATTCCGGTACATATCCGCTTCGGAGAGACTGGCTTCCTGGGAAAGGGGGGTGAACAAGGTGACTGCGGCAGCGGATCTACTGGTCGACATCGGACCTTGCGACGATGACGCGTACCTTTTTCTGAACGGTCGGCTGATTGTTCAGACCAGGCTGGGTGAGGTTAGGCGCTTTCAGCGGGAAATGCCTGACGGTTCATACAACTTCCGCCTGCAGGTGATTAACTCGGGCGGCTGGGCATGGCGGGCCAAGCTGATTCTCGCCATCGACGGGACCACGTTGACGGATGTCAACGAGGTGGGTGGAAGCGGGTTCTACACGGGAGAGGTGTACGAGCAGGAATGGCAATGCCGGATCGAAGGCGGGAAGCTTGTCGATTTCTGACGAGAGCCCGTAATCGGTCCGCTGTGACATCCGCTGTGCCATGCGTCGAAAAACTACTCGTGTGGGGGCGGCATCAAGGTGCCGCCCCCACACGCCTGGCCGGACGGCGGACAGGGGGTGGCCCCGACCGACGGAACGGCTGCCGACCGTCCGGCGTAGCCCTTGACTTCACAAGACCACCGCGCGACATTCCTGACTCCGCATCAGAACCGGGATGCCGAAGACCCGTTGCTTCCCGGGGCACAGCTACGCTCGCCCATTCCTTCGCCCGGCTGGAGCGCCCTGCCATGTCCACAAAAGCGGACCCTGCGAGACGTACCGAAGCCTCCTCTGCGTATTCCACCGCTTCCACCTCCGGACCGGGCCCATCGCGTCGCCGGGTGCTCGGCGCGGCGACGGGAACCGGGCTCGCGCTCGCGACCGGTCTGCCAGGTGCCGCGTCCGCGTCCGCGGCCGACCTGCCTGTGCTCGGCACGTACGACGTGGTGGTGATCGGTTCCGGAGCGGCGGGGATGACCGCCGCGCTGACGGCCGCGAAACAGGGGCTGAGCTGCGTCGTCGTCGAGAAAGCACCCACGTTCGGGGGATCGGCGGCGCGTTCCGGCGCGGGCGTCTGGATCCCGAACAACCCGGTGATCCTCGCCGCAGGGGTGCCGGACACCCCGGCGAAGGCCGCCACCTACCTCGCGGCGGTGGTCGGCCCCGATGTCTCCACCGCACGCCAGCAGGCCTTCCTCGGCAGCGGCCCCGCCATGATCTCCTTCGTCATGGCCAACAGCCCGCTCCGTTTCCGCTGGATGGAGGGGTACAGCGACTACTACCCCGAACTCCCCGGCGGACTGCCCGGCGGCCGCTCCATCGAACCCGACCAGCTCGACGGCAACATCCTCGGTGCCGAACTCGCCCATCTGAACCCGTCGTACATGACCGTACCGACCGGCATGGTCGTCTTCAGCTCCGACTACAAGTGGCTCACGCTCGCCGCGGTCAGCGCGAAGGGTGCCGCCGTCGCCACCACCTGCCTGGCCCGCGGCACCCAGGCGGCCCTCCTCGGCCAGAAGCCCCTCACCATGGGCCAGTCGCTGGCGGCCGGTCTGCGTGCCGGACTGCTCGCCGCCCAGGTTCCGTTGTGGCTGAACACCCCGCTCTCCGACCTGTACCTGGAGAACGGAACCGCCACGGGAGCCGTGGTCACCAGGAACGGCACCCCCGGCCTGATCAGAGCCCGGCACGGGGTGATCGTCGGATCCGGCGGCTTCGAGCACAACGCGGCCATGCGCGACCAGTACCAGCGACAGCCCATCGGCACCGAGTGGACGGTCGGCGCCAAGGAGAACACCGGCGACGGTATCCAGGCGGGGCAGCGGGCCGGCGCGGCGCTCGACCTGATGGACGACGCATGGTGGGGCCCGGCGATCCCGCTGCCCGACCAGCCGTACTTCTGCCTCGCCGAACGCACCCTGCCCGGCGGGCTCCTCGTCAACGCCGCCGGCGCGCGCTTCGTCAACGAAGCGGCCCCCTACAGCGACGTCGTGCACATCATGTACGACCGTGACAGCAGCGCCCCCGACATCCCGGCGTGGCTGATCGTCGACCAGAACTACCGCAACCGCTACCTCTTCAAGGACGTGCTTCCGACCTTCACGTTCCCCGACGCGTGGTACACGTCCGGCGCCGCACACAAGGCGTGGACCCTCGACGCCCTGGCAGCACAGATCGGCATGCCCGCCGCCGCCCTCCGCACCACCGTCAACCGCTTCAACACCCTCGCCCTGAACGGCAACGACCCCGACTTCCACCGCGGCGACAGCGCCTACGACCACTACTACACCGACCCCGCGATCCTCCCCGACTCATGCCTGGCGCCCCTGTGGCTGGCCCCCTTCTACGCCTTCAAGATCGTCCCGGGTGACCTGGGCACGAAGGGCGGCCTGCGCACAGATGCCCGGGCGCGCGTCCTGCGTCCGGACGGATCCGTCATTCCGGGCCTGTACGCCGCCGGAAACGCCAGCGCGGCCGTCATGGGCCACAGCTACGCGGGCGCGGGTTCGACGATCGGCCCGGCGATGACCTTCGGCTACATCGCGGCGTTGGACATCGCGGCCGGCGCGGGCACCTGAAGGATGCGCAGGGCTCCAACGGACCGTGGGGCGACCGACCGTGGACGTGTGATGCTGGCGTCATGACTGATCAACGCGAGACTGTCGTCGTCCGCCGGCCATGTCAGGGCGGTTCCGTCGACGAGGGGCTGGCCGCGTTGCTGGCGGCCTACCATCTGCAGACCCAGGCCGAGAAGGGCGAGGCCGTTACCGATGTCAGCGGGCTGCCGGACCGCTATCGCGCGGAAATCCTGGGCCCGGGGGCCGCGTTCGCCGACGATGTCGTACTGGTGGCGCTGAGCGGGGACACCGCGGTGGGCTGCCTGGTGGTGACCGCCCCTGTCGGCGGGCGGTCGGAGGTCAAGAGGCTCTGGACGGACCCGGCCTTCCGGGGCCGCGGCATCGCGTCCGAACTGGTCGGAGCCGCTCTGGCGCACGCCGGGGAAAGCGGAGTCAGCACGGTGCAGCTGTCGGTGTGGAAGTGGCGATCGGGCGCCATCGCCCTCTACGAAAGGCTCGGTTTCACCGTGACCGAGTCATGGGACGAGCGGGAGCAGTTGGTGTGCATGGAGCGCGCTCCGGGAGCCGATGCCGCCGCCTGAGCGGAACTCGCGGGAAGCCACGGGAACTCGGGTGCCAGGCAGCCTTTGCCTGCGCAGTTGCGTTTCTTGGGCATTACGGGACACGCGAGTCCGCTTCCGTACATGTTGTGCGTCTCCTATGTCTGTGCATGGTTCGCAGGTTTCACATGCTCCGCACAGCCAGAGGAGAACGACCCGTGTTCCGACGTCCCACCCGTCCCGTCATCGCGGCTGCCGCCGCGCTCGCGGCCGTCGGCGGCCTCACCGCCACCGCGACCGCCGCCGCACCCGCCGCGGCGCACTCGTCCGCGCACGCCGCGCGCCACGTCCTGCTGTTGTCGGTCGACGGCCTGCACCAGTCCGACCTGGCCTGGTACGTCGCGCGTCACCCGAGGTCCGCGCTCGCGCGGCTCGCCACCGCTGGGGTCGAGTACACCCACGCGAGGACCACCGACCCCTCCGACTCGTTCCCCGGCCTGGTCGGCCAGCTCACCGGCGGGAACCCGGGCACCACGGGCATCTACTACGACGACGGCTACAGCTCCGCCCTCCTCCCGGCCGGAACGACCCACTGCGCGGGCGCCAAGCCCGGCGCCGAGGTCGACTTCACCGAGGACCTCGACCGCGACAAGGACTCCATCGACGCCGGCCAGGGGCTCGCCGGCCTGCCCGGCAGCATCCCCAAGATGACCGGTGCCGCCAGCGGCCTCATCGACCCGTCGAAGCTGCCGGTCGACCCCAAGACCTGCAAGCCGGTGTACCCGCACTCGTATCTGAAGGTGAACACGGTCTTCAACGTGGTCAGAAAGGCCGGACTGCGGACCGCTTGGTCCGACAAGCACGTCGCGTACGAGATCCTCAACGGCCCCTCCGGCAACGGCGTCCAGGACCTGTTCGCCCCCGAGATCAACAGCCAGGCGATCGGCTACCCGGCCGGCACGGACTGGACGAAGGACAACGCGGCGACGGAGCAGTACGACGGATACAAGGTGAAGGCCGTCCTCAACGAGATAGACGGATACGATCACGGCCGCACCCACAAGACCGGCACCCCGGCGGTCTTCGGCATGAACTTCCAGTCCGTCTCGACCGCCCAGAAGCTGCCCGCCTCCGAGGGGCTGACAGGCGGCTACGCTGCGAAGGGTGTCCCCGGTCCGCTGCTGGCCAAGAACCTGGCCTTCGTGGACCAGGAGGTCGGCGCGTTCCTCACCGAACTGCGCAAGCAGCACCTGAACGGCAGCACGACCGTCATCCTCTCCTCCAAGCACGGCCAGTCGCCGGCCGACCCGAAGGCCCTGACCCGCATCGACGACGGCCCCCTGCTCGACGGCCTCAACGCCGCCTGGAAGAAGGCCCACCCGGGCGCGGGTGACCTGGTCGCCCACTCCGTGGACGACGACGCCATGCTCATCTGGCTCAACGACCGCTCGCAGGCCGCCACCGCCTTCGCCAAGGCGTACCTGCTCGCCCAGTCCGGCACCGGCAACGACATCGCCGGCAAGGCCAAGCCCTTCACCGCGAGCGGCCTGAAGGCCCTGTACGCCGGTGCGGCGGCCGCCCGGCACTTCCACGTCAAGCCGGGCGACGCGCGCGTGCCGGACCTGTTCGGCATCGCCCGGTACGGCGTCGTCTACACCGGCGGCAAGAGCAAGATCGCCGAGCACGGCGGCGCTCACGCCGACGACCTCGACGTCCCGCTCGTCGTCTCGGGCGCCGCCACCCCGCACGGCGTGCGCGTCAGCGGCCCGGTGGAGACCACGCAGATCGCCCCGACGATCCTGCGACTGCTCGGCCTCAGCCCCCGGGCCCTGGACGCCGTGCGCGTCGAGCACACCGCGACCCTGCCGGTGCGCTGACGCCACCCCGACGCTCCGACGACGGGACCGCCGTCATGACGACGGTCCCGTCAGAGTCCGTGGACCCCGAGCAGGTCCTGCCGGACTGTCAGTGGTGGCTGCGAGACTGCTGGACATGATCGAATCGAATGCGAAGGCGGATCTGCTCCGCTATCTGCAAGCCGCCCGCGACGCCCTGCTGTGGAAGCTCGACGGGCTGTCGGAGTACGACATCCGCCGTCCGCTGACATCGACCGGAACGAATCCGCTGGGGCTGGTCAAACATGTCGCCGGAGTGGAGCTGGGGTACTTCGGCGACACCTTCGGGCGGCCGTTCTTCGAAGAGCCGCCGCTTTGGTTCACCGCCGGCGCCGAGCCCAACGCGGACATGTCGTTGAAACCGTCCACGGGCGTCCAGTTGATCCAGGATGAGCGCGTAAGTCTAGGTCAGAGCCTTGTGACGTGAGGGCGTCCGCGGGGTTGGTGACACGCCTGTGATCGCTCGTGACACGTGAGGACCCCCGTCAGCTTGCTGCGGCGGGGCGTCGTCGTGCAGTTGGTCATGACGGATTGGGGCTTGCACCGGAGGCTCCGTTGTGCTCCGGCTCGCCGCTCTCGAGTACGCGGAGGAGCAAGGCGGTGACGACGCGGGCGGTGCGGCACCGAGGGGCTGAATGCGTGTGGTCGGCACGCCTCCTCCTGGACAGCGATCAAGAGCTTCACGTGCCTCGCGCAGAAAGGTCGATCATCTGTGATTAGGTCACATGGCGATGTTTGGCGGGTCATTGAATCCATGATCAAGTCCCGTCGTCGAGCGCGCCGTGGTTCATGGCGGATTATCCGCTGTCGGCTTTCTTGTTTATTTGACGCGCTGGTGAGGGGACGTATTGACTGCCTGACGGCAGGACCCAGGTCGGCGCGGGGGAATCACCGGCCAGGACCTGTTCCTCATGTTGTGTGCCGGGCACTCAAGGAGTTCAGAAGAGCGGCTCCGCGTTCGGCGTCGTCCACGCTCACGGCGAATTCCCTGCCCTTTGACGGGTGGATGACCAGGCACTCGCCGCCGCGCAGCATCACGGTGGTTCCCAGCCCACTCAGCCGGTAGCCCCAGCCACCGACCTGGGCGGGCGTGCGGCTCTCGACGCGTGCCGACTCGACGTCCTCGGCGGCCCAGTGTCGTGTGGGCCAGCCGAAGGGACCGAAGGTGACGTCCAGCCCCTGCTCGCTGACTCGTGCCTGCACCGAGGAGCAGCCGAGGACCAGAACGGAGGCGAGGGTGAACGGCGTGGCCGCCAGCAGGAACGGAAGATCCGTCAGGCCCGCGAGCGACGACACGAAGACGGTGATGGCGAGCAGCCCGGTCAGGGCGGCGATCGCCTGGAGCCAGGAGTTCGACGTGCGGGCGAGCCATACGACCCGCTGCCCTGCGGGAATGTCCAGGGCCGGGCCGTCCGCCGAGGGCCGGGGCTCGTCCGGCGCCCGGCGCGCGGCCAGCAGACCGGACGCGCCCACTGCGGCCGCTACGACGAGCGTGCCCACGACCCCGCTCGTCACTGATCCCGCGTCGTGCCAGTCCGCGCGGTCCAGATTCGCCCGTACGACCGATGCCTGCCCGCCGAGCAGTGTCACGCCGCCGAACCCGAGGCCCGCGGCCGCCCACCCCGGCACCGCGCCACCGGCCCCTGCCCGGCGCAGCGTCGCTACGACGACGACCGTCAGCACGCCCCAGATCAGCGCGGGGAACAGTGCCGCGGCCCAGAGCGGCATGGAGTCGTCGGGCCTGTCCGAGCCGGCGTGCCAGTGGGTCGCCAGCCGGTCCGGGAGCCGGCCGCTGGCGGCCAACGGCAGCGCCACCAAAAGGGCCAGGACGCCGACACCCCAGCCGACGGCCCCCCACGCCGCTCCGCTCTTGCGTACCTGGTCGGTCACGAGATCCCCCTGATCATGTCGATGAGGTCGTCCTTGCTGTAGCCGAGGTGCGCCGCGTCGGTCACCAGGTCGCGTACGCGGTGCAGCAGGACGGAGCGCTGGTCCGCCCCGTCGGCCACCGTCACGCCCCGGCCCCGCCGGAACTCCAGCACCCCTTCGTCGCGCAGCGCCCGAAGGCCCCGTAGAACCGTGTTGACGTTCACATCCAGGGCCTGGGAAAGGTCCCGGGCCGGGGGAAGACGGTCTCCCGGCCCGCACTCGCCCTCGGCGATGGCGCGTCGGATCGCGCCGGCCACCTGCTCGTGCAGGGGGCGGCTGTCCGCGGTGTTCAGTCTCAACAGCATGGTGCTAGTGAAGTTAGCACCAAGTGCTTGAAATGGGGGAGCGGTTTGAGACTGACACCGCGTGAACCTCAGGGGGGCCTCCTCGGGACATCAACCCCGCGAGCGAGTCAGTCGCCGAAGAGGCTGTCCTGGATGTACTGGACGACGTTTCGCTTCGCGTACCACAGGCCCAGCAGCATGCGCACGTGCCCAGTCGTCTCCCAGTCCGCACTCGCCCTCGGTGATGGCGCGCCCGAAGCGCTCCGCGAGGCGGTCGAGGTCGGACTGTGCCTCATACGGATCTGTGTGATGGCGACGGTGTGAAGTGCCGCGTTGAGCTGACGGTCGCCGCGCGTGGACAGGCGGTGGCGTGCGCGGTCCGCGCTGGCGATCTTGATGGGAGCGGTGCCGGCGTACTGGGCGAAGGCGCCGGCGGTCGGCAAGCGGGTGGGGTTCCCGGTCCGGCCCAGGAGTCGGGCGGCCAACCCGATCACGAACACCGCTGCTCCCCATACAAGTCGGGAAGTATTGATGCTGGTCCTGCTGATCGAATCCACGTACGGCAACCGGCGCCACGACCGCACGGCGAGCCGGGAACGCTTCGCCCGCGCCGTCGCCCGCACTCCTTCGCGGGGCGGGACGGTGGTCATCCCGTCGTTCGCCGTTGACCGCACCGAGGTGGTGCTCCACGAACTGGCCGAACTGCGCCGGAGCGGCCATGTGCCCGCCGGGACCAGGATCTGGGTGGACAGCCCCATGGCCCTGGCCGCCCTACGGGTCGTCCCGGTGCGGGCCGAGTTGGTGAATATCCCCGGATTCTCCGCCCATGCCGACGTGGCCGAAATCGTCGACTGGTTGCGCGACGGCGGCGCCTCTGCGCCCTCCGCCCCCTACCTCGCGCATGGCGAGCCGGACGCCGCCGAGGCGCTCCGCGACCGGATCGACGACCAGCTGGGCTGGGACGCGGTGGTGCCGTGCTCCGGCGAACGCGTGCTCGTCCGGTAGCCGCAGCCGGCGTGCGTTCGAGGACTGCTACTCGGCGGGGGTGATCAGGCCGTAGTGGCCGTCGTAGCGGTGGTACAGCACGTTGCCGCGGCCGGTGCTGTCGTCGGCGAAGAACACGAACGGGAATCCGGTGGCCTCCAGACGTTGCTGTGCTTCGGCCATGTTCATCCTGGGTGCAGGGAGTTCACTGACGGTCAGTGGTACGGCCATGTTGCCGGCCGGGTGCGGGTGGGGGTGCAGCTGGGCGAGCCGGTAGCCGGTCGCTCCGGACCGGTAGAGCACGCTGTCCTCACCGGAGTCGGCGTCGGTGAACAGGTGGAAGCCGTAGTCCATCGACTCCAGCTCGAAGGCCGCCTCGTCAGGTGACTCCCAGGCGAGGGAGAAGGACTTGTGGCGGACGACCTGCCGCTCGTCCACCGGCCGCGGATAGTAGTCGGGGCGGTGGGTGGGTTCACTGCCGTGCCGCCACTCGTGCGGGCCGGGCACGGTCGTTCGGCCGCGGCGGGCCTCCCAGTGCTCGGTCAGCCGGATCAGCTGTTTCGCCAGCCGGTCCTGGAGCAGGTCGACGGCCTGGGTGGCGGTCTGCCCTGCGACGTGCGCGCGGGCGGGCCGGCCGTTGAGGTCCACGTTGGCCTGGGCGATCACCGGCCGCTCCGCGGCCGGGTTCGCCGTACGGTTCAGTCTCACGCGGGCGAACAGAACCGGTTCCCGTGTCTGGCCGAGGACGGCCTGTACCTTGTCCCGGGCGTACGCGGCCGCATCCGGTGGCAGCTGCCCGCGGGTCTCCACCTGGACCTCGGGGGCCTGCTGGGGAGCGGATCGTTTCATGACAACCTCCTCCAAGTGCTACCTTCCAGACTTTTCTCCCACTCTGCATGTGGGGAAGGCTGGAGGCCCCTGGTCCCGGTCGGTGGGTTTCTCCGGTCGGGACCGCACAGCGACCCGAGGCGGGAGCGGCTCGATGCGTTCGACCCTGCCAACGGCGCAAAAGGCGTCGATCCTGGAACTGGGACGCCCGCCTGCGGTCCGCGCCTCCTCGCATTCCGGGAACGGCCTCGCTGGAGGTCCGTTCTTCCTCAAGGGAGCCGTCCGTTGATCACGTCAGTCCGTCTGCCGGGACGGCATCCGTCACGCTCGGCCAAGCCGGGCCCTCCCCGTGAGCCGCCCAAGCCGCCCGCAGCAGCTTCACCGACGCCGTCATGGACACACTGGCTGCTGCCCCTCGCCACGTTGGTCCTGTTGCTCGTGGTACTGATACGAGCACCCTCGCCCCAGCAGGGCCTGTCAGTGTCGTACAGCACCTTCCTCGGCAAAGTGGGCAGTGGCCAGGTCAAGACGGTCGACATCAACGACAAGGGCGCCATCAAGGGGGCTCTCGAGGACGGTACGAAGTTCACCACGCGGATGCCCACCGCCCTGGACAACAGCCGCCTCGAACAGCAGTTGGAGTCCAAGAAGGTGGAGATCACCGCGTCCCAGAGCCGCGGCGGAAGCCCCTGGAGGACGCTGCTGGTGCTGTTCCTGCCGCTGCTGTTCATCGTCGCCCTGTTCGTGTGGAGCGGCCGTCGGGCGGCCCGGACGCCGGGCGGAGGGCTCAGCGCCAGCGGACGGGCCCGCGCCAAGATCATCGAGGCGGAGCGCCCGACCACCCGCTTCGAGGACGTGGCCGGCTACGAGGGCGTCAAGCAGGAGATCAGCGAGATCGTCGACTTCCTGCGCAGCCCCGAGCGTTATGCGGTCGTGGGGGCCAAAGGACCGCGTGGTGTGATCATGGTTGGGCCGCCGGGCACCGGCAAGACCCTCATCGCCCGTGCGGTGGCCGGCGAGGCGGAGGTCCGATTCCTGTCGGTGACCGGTTCGGCGTTCGTGGAGATGTTCGTCGGGGTCGGCGCCTCTCGGGTGCGAGACCTCTTCGCGGAGGCGCGCAAACGTGCCCCCTCGATCATCTTCATCGATGAGATCGACGCCGTCGGCAGCCGTCGCGGCGGGGCTTCCCGCGTGGGCGGCAACGACGAACGCGAGCAGACCCTCAACCAGCTCCTCGCCGAGATGGACGGCTTCGACCAGTCTCGCGGCATCGTGGTGCCGGCCGCGACCAACCGGCCCGAGACCCTCGACCCGGCTCTGCTGCGCCCGGGCCGCTTCGACCGGCATGTGACTGTGCCGCTGCCCAACCAGGCCGAGCGGGCGGCCATCCTGACCGTCCACAGCCGCGGCAAGACCCTGGCCCCGGACGTCGACTGGGACACCGTCGCCCGAGCCACCCCGGGCTTCTCCGGCGCCGACCTCGCCAACCTGGTCAACGAGGCGGCCATCAACGCCGTCCGGGCAGGGGGCGTCGTCATCGACGGCCAGGATCTCGGCGACGCCCGCGACAGGCTGCTGCTGGGGTGGCGGGAGTCCACCAACGCCCTGCTCCCCGAGGAGCGGCACGCCGTCGCCGTTCACGAATCCGGACACGCACTCATGGCGGCCCTGTGCGAGCACGCCGACCCGGTCGCGAAGGTCACCATCCTGCCGTCCGGGCCTTCGCTGGGCGCCACCGAGCAGCTTCCGGAAGCCGAGCGGCACTTGTACGTCCGGACGGTCGCTGTGTCGGCCTGCTGGACAGGGCCGATGTGGCGGTCGCCTGTGCGGCACCGGCCACCTCGCTGTCCGGCCTGCGCGTGGGCGACCTCCTGCCCTGCCGCAAGCCGGCGCTCATACACGTGGAGCAGACCGTACGCCACGCAGCCGACCTCATGAGCTACACCGAAGCCGATGCCCTCCTGGTGCTGCGGGAGGACGGGCGTTTCGCCGGGGTGCTGACCGCGGCCGACATCGTCGCGGCCCTCGCCGGGCGTCCGGCGAAGGAGGAACCCGCCGACACGCGGCGGCGGGCCCCGTCCACGGTACTGCCCGGGCTCCCGCCTCGGCGGGGCTACCGCGGAACGGCGGTTCCCTGACCGCCCACCACCGAGCAGCAACTGCGGCTGCACCAGGGGCGGACGAGCAGCGGCAGGGCCCAATGGTGACGCCCCATGGACCTTCCTCTCGAAGGCGGTGATTGCGGCAGTGAAGTCCTCCGCGGCGCGGAGGCGGTCACCGCCGTGGTGCATCGGCTGTCGTGTCGGTCTCGGCGCGGAGGTGATTCGTGACGTCGACGACACCGTCGACGCTTTCGGACAGGCGTACTGCGATGGGGATGAGGCTTTCCTGTGGCACGGTGCCGCTGAGCGTCACCCGTCCGGCGGTGACTTGGGCCGTGACCGCGCCGGGGTCCAGGCCGAGGGTCCGGGTCAGGACATCCGTCGTGATCTCCTCCCGGATCGTGAGGTCTCGCCGCAGGAAGACGTGCACGAGGTCACCACGGCTGACGATGCCCACCAGCCGGCCGGCGTCGTCCACGACGGGCAGCCGTTTGACGTGGTGGTGGGCCATGGCGCGGGCCGCCTCCACGACCGACCACTGCGGTCGCGCCGTGACGGCTGGGCTGGTCATCAGCCCCTCGGCGGTCAGCGCGTGGGCCTTGGCGCGTTCTGTGGGCAGCAGGTGCGCGGCGGTCAGATGTCCGCCCGGATCCGCCTGGCTCTCCTGTTTGCGCAGCAGGTCCGCCTCCGACACCATGCCGACCGGACGGCCCTGGTCGTCGACGACGGGTACCGCGGTGATGTCGTGCTCCGCGAGGTGCTGTGCGATGTCCTTGAAGCCCATGTCCCGCCTCACACTCACCACGGCCGTGGTCATGAGGTCTTCGACCATTCGATGCAGCATGGCACCGCTCCCTTCTCGGACGCTCGCGGCACTGGCTCTCTCTCCACTGTCCGCCCCTTGGAGAGCGCGCGCACCGCTCACGTGTCCTGGGCGCACCAGGCTGGGCGGGCGCGAGGACCGCGCCCCGGCCGCTTCCGCCGATGGCGCCTGCCCGGGCTCGTGGCCCGGTGCCTCGCAGGGGGCCGATTCGATCACCGGTGTCATCGGCGTCGCTGCCTGACTGGTTGGCTGTCCGCCATGACGGGCGGCCACGGCCGCTGGCGGAGGGAACGCCATCCCCAGGGCCGGCACCCGGCGCTCGGCGTTGCCCAGAGCTCCCGGAATTGCAGTCGTTCGGGATCTGGAGCACACCACGAGGCCCGGCATCGAGGTCCGGCTCGCCGACCGCTGGCAGTCCGTCGCCGGCGGTCCGGAACCGGTCCATCGGGAGCGCCGGGAGGAGCCTGCCCGGGCAGGGACGGCAAGGGGGATCCCCGGCTGAACCGGATCACCGCCGGGCACCGCGCGCTTCGCTACTCCTGCCGGGCTACTGCCCTCGGTACAGCCGGTCGAGGCCGACGAGCACCACATGTCCGTCGGCTTCGGCCGCGCGGAGCGCGGGAGTGAAGCCGACGCCGCTGTAGCAGGCAGGCCGGGTGTGGATGACGTCCTCGCCGCAGACAGCGAGGAGGATGAGGAGGTGATGGAGCCGTTCCCTCCCTGACATCGTTGGGCGAGACACCCCGGCGTGATCAGTTAGCCTGGGTGGACGAACGAGCAGGAGAACCACCCGCATGACCAGCACCAGC
>NZ_JBEYFS010000077.1:0-47151 GCF_040634475.1 Streptomyces sp. NPDC007095 | reverse complement strand
ACCGGGTTCAGGCTGCACCCCGGCACGAAGTTCGGGTTCTCCAGCAGCTTGAACTTGTCGATCGTGATGACCCACGCGGCGAGCAGACCGGCCGCGCCGGTGATCACCAGTAGCAGGGCGAACGCGCGGCTGCCTCCCGCGGTCCGCACCCTCGCGGCGCCGCCCGCGGTCCGTGTCATCAGCCGCGCAAACTGTGCGCGGGCAGGAGTACGTGGGCCGCGCTGAGCAGGATCTCCTCGTTACCCGCGAAGGCCGCCAGGCTCTCCGGCTCGACCGGCTTGCCGGGCTCGGCCTCGGGCCAGGCGCGGGTGGCGAACAGAAAGTAGGCGTAGCCCCGTTCACCGACCGCCGCGAGCCACTCGGGCGGCACGACGCACTGAGCGTTGAGGTACGGCATCGTGACGACGGCCTGGCCGGCCTCGACAAGAAGGGTGAGCGGCAGGCTCGGCTGCCGGGTCCCGTCGAGCAGCGAGTCGCCGACGGGCAGACCGTTGTTCCGCAGCAACTGCTCGATGGCGGCCGTGGCGGCCTCCGGGCCGCCTTCACCGTCGCCCAGGGAGTAGGCGAGGAGATAGGGCATGTCGCCGTCGGGCACTTCACCGCTGAAGGCAATGACGGCGAGCGTGCCGAGATCGGCGGCCCGGAAAGGGCGCGTATGGCTTGAGGTTGAGGTCACCGCGGAACCTTATCGACGCACCCGAACGGGCCCGGCCGATTTCTCACTCGAATGGCGGACGACCGACGGGCGACCACACGAATGGGGGACGCTCCTCGAACAACGCGAAGGGCCGACTCCGCGGGTACGGAATCAGCCCTTTCAGTCCGCGTGCGACGTCAATCGAGGAGACACGAGGTCACTTGTTGTCGCACACGTTCCCGAACGCCGGGTTCAACGCGCCGATGACGTTGACACTGAGGCCACAGGCGTTCACCGGAACGTCCACGGGGACCTGAATGACGTTGCCGGAGGCGACACCGGGGGAATTGGCCGCCGAGCCCTGTGCGCCGGCATCGGCGACGGCGCTGCCCGCGGCGGCACCCGCGGCCATTCCGGCGGTGGCGAAAATGAGAGCGGCCTTCTTGGCAAGGTTCATCGTCCGTCCTTTCCTTGGTGACTTGCTTCAGCCTAGGGATGAGTCCGCAGGCCTTTCGGGAAGACACGCGATGAAGTGAATCCATTTCCCTGAACCGACTGACTCCGGAGGGAACCGATCAGTTCCGGAGGGGAAGTCCGCCGAGGAGCCGCGCGGGGCCGCCGGCCGCGTTGAGCGCCTTCGTCGTGCCGCTCACGGCGTTGAGCACCGAACTCTTGTTCTCGGTGTCGAGCGCGTTCGACTGATGCTGCAGGGGCTGCACGTCCTTCAGGCTGAGCGAGCGCTGGCTGGCGATGGTCTCCAGTGCGCTGTTGAGACTGGTGGGCGTGAGGTCGGAGGCCTCGACGGCAAAGGCGGGCGCGGCGGCACCAGCGATGATCATGGACCCGGCAACGACAGCGGCAGCATTCAGGGACTTCATCGTGCTCCTTTCTTCGGTGACGGGTGCCACCGGAGGGAATTTCCGCTTTTTCCGGACTGACTAACGAGACCCGGACACGAAGGAAACCCTGTGCAGACGATTCCCGCACCCCACCCGGACGTCCGACCCGCAATGAACAGTGTGTGGTCGGCGGCTCCTCCAGGGCCGCGGCCCGGCGCGCCGCCCGGCTCGGGCTCCCCGCGCCAGGGCAGCCGGCGCACCCACTCGCGGAGGGCAGGGTGATTACGCATGGATGTTCCCTTCGATGGTGCGTCGGATCGTGTGCCCACCGTGAAAGCGGATGTCACCATCTGCAACCGGCGACACGCTCCATGTAACGGCCTGGTGTTCCTGCCACGGCGGTCGTCACTGACGAGGAGCCACGCAAGGGCCTTGGACCCGATTCCCCTGATCGGGACAACGCGGACCGGCCGCCCTCCCGTTGGGGAAGGCGGCCGGCAGAAGGGTTGGCGCTGACGTCAGCCGTTGGCGCAGGTGTTGCCGAACGCGGGGTTCAGCAGACCGATGACGTTCACAGTGTTCCCGCAGACGTTGACCGGAACGTGGATGGGCACCTGCAGGACGTTGCCCGACAGGACGCCAGGGGATTGGGCCGCCGAGCCGGTTGCGCCGCTGTCGGCGGCAGCGATGCCGGCGGTGCCCGCCACGGCAGCGGCGGCAACGGAGGTCAGGGCCAGGCCCTTCGCGATACGCGACATGGAGAAGTGCTCCTTGGAATCGTCACAACGTCCGGGCGAGATGCCCGGTGCTGAAATCAACGCGCAGGACACGCACGAGTTGCGCCTCCAAAGGAGTGATCTCACCATCACCGAACTCCACCATTCCGATACATTCATGAGATTTAACCGACAAACGCAGTGAGTGGCTGGAGCCGAAAACCTCCCGCAGCTCCTTGCCAAGGGGATGCAGAATCAGGCTCGGAATACCGACCTGGAATCCGACCTCGGCCATCCAGCGGGAGTCGGACACCGCGTAGGAACTGGCACGGTGTACCGGGCCACCTGGAGACCGGACGCCTCATCGCAGCCTTGGGGTTCGGGGCGGGCCGCGAGCAGCTCGGACTGTCGGCCGACGAACTGCGCAGGAGCCCGGCGGCGGTGGCCGACGGTTCTCGGGAGACCGGCCGAGACTTCGAGTCCTCGGTGCCGGGCCGCTTCATGTCGGCCACGCTCGTACGAGGGTTACGGCGGCGGCTGCGCGCGGGCCGGGCGGCGAGCGGGTCTCAGCGCCCGCGGACCGGCACGGGCGGGACGCGGCCATGCGCATCCAGGCCGGCGCCAAGAAGCGGAAGGACAAAGAAGACAGCACAATTGGGTGCCGGGCGCGGCGAAGCGTCCGGCACCCAGAGCGTCGTACTACCGGCGGGAGGCGACTCGACCCCGTCGGTACAGGACGGCTCCGCCGATCAGCAGCGCGGCGCCGGCGGCCGAGGCCCCGAGCACGTTCTCACTGCCGGTGTGCGCCAGGGTGGGCGGGTTCCCGGAGGGAGAAACGGGCAGGATCGGCTGCCGGAGGGTCCTCGACGGGGTGACAGGCGTCACCGGCGGGACGGTCGGAGGCGTCACCACCGGGACAGTCGGAGGCGTCACCGGCGGGACGGTCGGAGGTGTCACCGGCGGGACGGTCGGAGGCGTGGTGCTGGGAGGTGTCACCGGCGGGACGGTCGGAGGTGTCACCGGCGGGACAGTCGGAGGCGTCACCGGGGGGACAGTCGGAGGCGTCACCGGGGGGACGGTCGGAGGCGTGGTACTGGGAGGCGTCACCGGGGGGACGGTCGGAGGCGTGGTACTGGGAGGCGTCACCGGGGGGACAGTCGGAGGCGTGGTGCTGGGAGGCGTCACCGGCGGGGTGTTGACGTTGCCCCCAGGCTCGTTCCCGCACCTGTTGCCGAACGCCGGGTTCAGCAGGGCGATGACGTCGACCGCGTTGCCGCACGCGTTCACCGGAACGTCCACCGGGGCCTGGGCATGGTTGCCCGACAAGACGCCGGGCGAGCCCTGGGTCCTGCCGGACGCCAAGGAGCCGGAGGAGCCGCCCTGTGAACCCTTGCCGTTGGTGCAGGAGTTCCCGAAGGTCGGGTTGAGCGCGCCGATCACGTTGACAGTGTTGCCGCAGACGTTCACCGGCACGTGCACCGGAACCTGAACGCTGTTGCCCGACGCGACGCCGGGTGAGTCCATAGCGCTGGCGTCCGCGTTCGAGTCCGCGAACACGGGGGTGCCGTACAGGGACAGGATGCTCGTCGTGGCCGCGGCCACGACCATTCCCCTACTCAGGTTCTGTCGCAATCTCGTTGTCTTCCTGCTTGAAAGAAGTGAGGAAAGCCGGCCTTGGAGCCGAAAGAGCGACCCAAGGCCGACCGGGATACAGCCGGGAAGGCTGGTGCTGTCGCGTCAGCCGTTGGCGCAGCTGTTGCCGAACGCCGGGTTCAGCAGGGCGATGACGTCGACCGTGTTGCCGCACACGTTGACGGGGACGTGAATGGGGACCTGAATCACATTGCCCGAGAGGACACCCGGCGAGCCGACGGCGGAACCCTGGGCACCGGCGTCCGCGAAGGCCGGGGCACCCATCCCCAAGGCCATGATCGCGCCGGCGACAACAACAGCGCTCTTCTTGTGCTTCACGTAATTTCCCTTCTCTGCGGCCATGGCCCTATGACGGCCGAAACCGAGCGAGCACACCTTGAGCGGCTCGCACCACGACCTGCAGTCTGTAAACGATGGAGGACCGTCCGAAGAAACTAAAGAACGTGCGGCGCTTGGGAATTCACTCGAATCGCCCTGTACTCGAATCGGCACCGAGGTGCACACGAACACCCATACGGGAAGGAACGGTTCCCTTAAATACGTTCTGCGGGGCCGACGGGACCGAACGGCTGCTTGACGTCGCGCCCACCGACGGACGTGGTGCCGCGGCCGTCACCGATGCTCTCGCATCAACCCGTCGGTCCTGGACCGGTTTCGGTTATTCACCCGATCGGCCCCATTGGGCCATCGGGGTGAATGGGAGCAACCAAGGGCGTCCGCGGCGGTTGAACCAAGACGCTCCGATGGACGGGGTTTCTTCAGAATGGATCCAGCCAGTGATCAAGAAGGTTATGACCGCCGCCGCGGTCACCGTTTGCGCCGTCGGCGCTTCCGCTGCTGCCGCGCCTCAGGCGCTGGCGATCGGGAATGACGGTGGGACGACGTCCGTCAGCGGCTCCGGCGCCACCCAGTCGTTCGGCAACTCGGCGACCACGGGGAACATGAGCCCGCAGATGGGGCTCATCCAGGGCTCGCTGAACAAGCCCTGCGTCGGCCTGCCCGCGAAGGCCAACGTGGGCTCGCTCGTCGGCGTCGTCCCGATCGCCGTCCAGGACGTCCCGGTCCTGTCGGCCCCGCAGAACCAGCAGTGCGTCGAGAACTCCACCCAGGCCAAGGGCGACGAACCGCTGTCGCACATCCTGGACCAGATCCCGGTCCTGTCCGGCAACGGCGTCGGCAACAAGTAGCACTCTTTCCGCCGACGGGCCGCAGAACTCTCGGCGGCTCGTCGGCCCATCTTCTTTACGTGACCATTCACTTGCCGGGTCACGTCACGAGTCACGTGTCGAAGAGAAGGCCCCCACCGTGTCCGGCGAAACCCAACAACGGGGTTCCTGGTCGCGGCGCTGCACAGGCCACGAGGCAGGCACGTCCTGACCGATGCGGTGGCGATGGCGCGGATCGGCCGCACACTGCTCGGCGCCGCCCGGACCGGCCTGGGTTTCCACATCGAGACGCTGATGGACCTGGCGCCCGTCTGGCAAGCCGCGCGAGGAGAGTGCGCCGGTCCCGCCCCAGGAGCGGCCCCGGCCGAACGATCCGCCACGCGCCGTTCAGACCGACCACTACGTGTCGGTTCAGAGGAGCTCACTGGCGTGTCGGGTGGCGGGGCGAACGCCCCGCATGCTGGGCCAAATGGGGCACTACCCGCAACCCCTGGGCGGTCTGCCCAGTTGATGATCATGCAGCTCCCCAAAAGGAGTCCGCTTTCCGAAGGGAATGAACATGAAGAAGCTGTGGGCAACCGCGGCTATCGCCGCTTCTGTCGCCGGTATCTCGGCCGCGGCCGCCCCCCAGGCCCTGGCGATCGGCGACGACGGTGGGACGACGTCCGTCAGCGGCTACGGCGCCTCGCAGTCGTTCGGCAACTCGGCGACCTACGGCAGCATGAGCCCGCAGATGGCGCTCATCCAGGGCTCGCTGAACAAGCCCTGCGTCGGCCTGCCCGCGAAGGCCAACGTGGGCTCGCTCGTCGGCGTCGTCCCGATCGCCGTCCAGGACGTCCCGGTCCTGTCGGCCCCGCAGAACCAGCAGTGCGTCGAGAACTCCACCCAGGCCAAGGGCGACGAACCGCTGTCGCACATCCTGGACGACATCCCGGTCCTGTCGGGCAACGGCACGAACAACAGCTGATCCCAGCACCGCGAGAGCGGGCCGCCGAGCACCTCGGCGGCCCGCTCTTCGCGTACTCGCTGGCCCTCTTGGTGTAGTCGGCGAACCACCCTTCGCCGCTCACTTCCCCAATACCGCCTCGGAGCGAACGCACGGACGGACTCGGCACGGAAGACCGCCTCCGGCCGCCCAGAAGAACGGCTTGAGCTTGCGGGCGACGGGGAGCCGGCGCTGATGGCGTTCTCGGGACGCGCAGGGACTCCGGAGCCGGCCAGTACGGCGCATACGGTCACCAAGTCCTTACGGCCGCCGCTATCCCATGAGTCCGCTCGCCCGCTCCACCGAGTCCGCCAGGTCGTCCACCGCCTTGTCCTCCGCGGCGGACGCCACCCGGTGTGCGCGGTCGGCGAGTTCGTTCAGCGGGAGGGCGCCGGGGAGCGGGCTCCCGTTGTCGTCGCCCGTGCGCAGGTCGTCGGCGAAGTACGCGGCCACGGCGTCGACCTGGAGGCGGGTGGAGGAGGTCCACAGGTCCTTGTCGAGGGAGCCGGTCTCCAGTTGGCCGGACTCCTCGTGCGGGGCGCGGGTGTCGGGGTCGAGCCAGCGGACGCTCGCGGTGGCGAGGTGGCCGGAGGCGCCGGGCCTGGTGCGGACCGCGTAGAGGGCGGTGACCGTGTGGCCGGGGCCGATCTCGCCGCCGTCCACCCGGTCGTTGCGGAAGTCCTCGTCGGCGACCTGACGGTCGTCGTATCCGATCAGCCGGAACTGCTTGACGGTCTCCGGGTCGAAGGCGACCTGTGCCTTGGCATCGCGGGCCGTGAGGTCGATGTTCTGCGGGAGCTGCTCGCAGAAGACCTTGCGGGCGTCCTCGAGGGTCGAGACGTACGTCGTGTGGCCGTCGCCCTTGTCGGCGAGGCGCTCCATGAGGGCGTCGCCGTACTCACTGCCCACACCGACGCCGAAGAGGGTGATGCCGTGTTCGCGTCGGGCGGTGGAGATGTTCTCGAGGATGGCGTCCGCGTCGGTCTCGCCGGTGTTGGCGAGGGCGTCGGAGATCAGCACGACGCGGTTGGTGGCGCCCTCGCGCAGACCCTTGACGGCCGTGGCGTACCCGGTGCGCACGCCCGCGCCGAGGTTGGTCGACTCCGTCGGTTCCAGTCCCCTGATCACGTCGTAGATGCGGTCGCGGTGGTGGCCGAGGCGGGTCATCGGGAGCACGGTCCGGGCCTCGTCGCTGAAGGTGACCACGGCTATCGAGTCGTCGTCGCGCAGCCGGTCCGTCATCACGCCGAGGGCGTCCTTGGCGAGGTCGAGTCGGCCGGGCTCGCCCATGGAGCCGGAGATGTCGATGACGAAGGTGAGGGCGGCGGGCGGGCGTTCGCCGCTCTGGGCGGCGATGGGGGTCCCCCCTGTTCGAGCGGAGTCGAGAACTTGGGGGCGGGTGGCGAGGCCGACGCGGACCAGCGACCAGCCCTTCTCCCGGGTGCGGGCGCCGTCGACGGTGACCGAGAAGCCGTTGCCGTCGGGGCGCCGGTAGTCCTGCCGGAAGCTGTTGACGAACTCCTCGGGGCGGACGGTCGACGCGTCGGGCAGCCGGCCGTCGGCGAGGGCGCGGCGGGCGTAGCCGTAGGAGGCGGTGTCGACGTCGAGGGCGAAGGTGGAGAGGTAGTCGGAGGACGGCGCGAACTCGCGGCTCGCGTCGCCCGTCGGCGTGTCCTTCTGTTCACCCTGGGAGGTGCTGGAGGTCCGGTTCGGGGCGGGCTGCGGGAACCCGCGTCCGCCGGACTTGTTCGAACCGTCCGTCGAGGAGCCGTTGCTCTCGCCCGCGCCGCAGCCGGTGAGGAGCAGGCCGCCCGCGAGGATCAGGCCGATCAGGATGGCGAGCGGTCGCCGCCGTCGCCCGGTCCTCGGCCGCCGCCGCGGTCGCGGTCGCCCTGTGTGCTCGTCGTTCCCCGTCCGTGTCATCCGTGCCCCCTCGGTGAGTCGCCTGTCTGCCGACGTCCTTGGGCCGACGTCTGTGACTGTGACGCCCGAGGGAGCCCGGATGTGCGTTACGGAGCGTTGCGGATGGATCTCGAAGCGGCCACGAAGGGCGGTCGTCGAGACCGGTAGGTGACGCTCCGGAGATCTACGACACGATGTCCTTGCGCCGGAAACCCCGGAAGGCCAGGGCGAACAGGACGAGGGCGTACGTTATCGAAATCGCGGTGCCCTGGATCATGCCGCCCCACTCCGGGTTGGGCTGGATGGCATCGGCCCAGGCGAACTGCCAGTGCGCGGGCAGGAAGTCGCGCCAGTGGCCGAGGGCGGTGACCGCGTCCAGGACGTTCCCCACGATCGTCAGGCCGACCGCGCCGCCGACCGCGCCCAGGGGTGCGTCCGTCTTGGTGGACAGCCAGAACGCGAGCCCCGCCGTCACCAGTTGGGACACGAAGACGTACGCGATGACCACGAGGAGCCGCTGGGCCGCGGTGCCCGCGGAGAGCGCGCCACCGGTGGGGATCTCCAGCGGCCCCCAGCCGTATGCCGCCGTGCCCACCGCGATCGCGACGATCGGCAGCAGCACCATCGCGGCGAGGCTGAGGCCCAGCGCGACGGTGAGCTTGGACCACAGCAGCCGGGCCCGCGGCACGGGGGCCGCGAGCAGATAGCGCAGCGAGGACCAGCTCGCCTCCGAGGCGATCGTGTCCCCGCAGAACAGCGCGACGGGGATGACCAGGAGGAAGCCCGCGGAGACGAAGAGGTTCACGGCGGCGAAGTTGGCGCCCGACGCGGTCGCCGTGTCCATCAGGGTGACCTGCCCGTTGCGCGAGCCCGGGTCACCGCCGATCGCGAAGGCGACGACGAGCACGAGGGGCAGCGCCGCGAGGATCGCGCCCATGACGAGCGTGCGGCGCCTCTTCAACTGCCGCAGCAGCTCGACGCGGAGCGGCAGCGTGTGCCGCGCCCGGTACCCGTCCGCCGTCTCGGCCCGTTCGACGAGCGTGCTCATGCGGCACCTCCGATCAGGGTGAGGAACGCGTCCTCCAGCCGTCGGTGGGGGCCCACCGACCGCACAGGGACTTCCAGTCGTACGAGCTCCACGAGCAGGCGCTCGGCGCTGCCGCCCTCTTCGAGGCGGACCAGCAGCCCGCCCTCTGCGGCGACGGCCGAGGCCACGCCGGGCAGCGCTCCGACCTTCTCGACGACCGGCTCCTCCACGGGCGCGCCCGTACCGACGAGGAGGGTGTCGCCGGAGCCGACGATCTCGCTCACCGGGCCGGCCTGGATGAGCCGGCCGCGGTCCATGACCACCAGGTGGGTGCAGGACTGCTCGACCTCGGCCAGCAGGTGGCTGGAGACGATGACCGTGCGGCCCGCGGCGGCGTAGCGGATCATGACCTCGCGCATCTCGCGGATCTGGGGCGGGTCGAGACCGTTGGTCGGTTCGTCGAGGATGAGGAGGTCAGGGAGGCCCAGCATCGCCTGGGCGATGGCCAGGCGCTGGCGCATGCCCTGGGAGTAGGTACGGACCGCGCGGGCCAGCGCGTCGCCCAGGCCCGCGATCTCCAGCGCCTCCTCCATGTGGGCGTCCTCGGCCGGACGGCCCGTCGCCTGCCAGTACAGCTCCAGGTTCTCGCGGCCCGAGAGGTGCGGCAGGAAGCCCGCGCCCTCGACGAACGCCCCGACCCGGGAGAGCACCGGGGCGCCCGGCCGGATCGCGTGCCCGAATACGCGGATCTCGCCGCCGTCGGGCTTGATGAGGCCCATCAGCATGCGCAGCGTGGTCGTCTTGCCCGCGCCGTTCGGCCCCAGCAGGCCCAGGACCTGGCCCTTCTCCACACGGAACGACAGGTCCCGTACCGCGTACCGGTCCGCCGACTTCGCGTACCGCTTGCTCAGGTCGGTGATCTGGAGCGGGACCTCGGCGAGCTCGGGGTCGGGCGCGACCGGAGCCGTACGACGACGGCCGGTCAGCAGGAGTGCGGCGGCGGCCAGCGCGCCGGCCAGGGGCAGCCACCACACCCATGAGGGCAGCGCGGCGGCGGCGGTCTTCACGCCGGGTGCGGTGGGCACGTGCAGGTCGCTCTTCAGGGAGACCGTGTACGTCGCCGGGGCCGCCGGTGAGGCGTAGCCGAGGTCCGTCGAGGCGAGGACCAGGCGCAGCCGGTGGCCCTTCTGGACGTCGTGGTCGATCGCGGGCAGCACGATCTCGACGTCCTTGCCCGCCTTCGCGCCGGTGACCCGCACGGGCGCCACCAGCTGCGAGGGCAGTACCTGCTGGGTGCCGCCCGGCCCGACGTCGTACACCTTCCCGAAGAGGACCGCGTCGTCGGTGCTCGACCGGACGTGGACGGTCACGGTCGGCGACCCGGTGATCCGCAGGTCGCCGCGGAGTGCCGAGGAGTCGAACTGCGCGTACTGGCCCGGGAAGTCGAGGGACACCCCGAGCCCGAGCGCGGACAGCTGGGACAGGCCGCCGGTGCCGCCGATCCCAGGGAGGGCGGAGATCGCGGGCGGACTCGCGCCCGCGGGATTCTGGAAGGTCTCCTCGTGTCGGCCGTCGCTCAGCGCGATGGTGTGCTCGCCGCTCTCCAGGCCGGGGTAGAGGTCCCCGCTCGCGCCCCGCAACTGCGCGGCGCCGTCGGTGGAGTCGATGCCGCCGGTGCGGGTGACGCGGAAGGCGGGACCGGTGTCGGCGTTCTTGTCGTCCTTCAGATAGCGGTCGAACCAGGAGCCGACACGGGCCTCGACGCGGCTCGTCTCCGGGTTGCCGCCGTCGTGCCCGCCGGCGATCCAGTCGACGTCCACGGGCGCGCCGTTGGCCCTGATCGCCTTGGCCATCGCGTCGGCCTGGCCGAGCGGGAAGAGGGAGTCGGTCTGGCCCTGCAGGATGAGGGTGGGCACCTTGATGCGGTCGCCGACGGCGGACGGCGAGCGTTGCTCCAGCAGAGCGCGCGCCTGGGCGTCCGGCTTCCCCGACTCCGCCACCCGGTTGTACATCGCGCACAGCTGCGCCTCGAAGTGGCCGCAGCCGCCGCCGGAGTTGATGAATATGCCGGCCCAGAGCTTCTTGAACACGTCGTTCGGGAAGAGCGCGTCCGCCAGGTTCCAGTACGTGATCGAGGGGGCGATCGCGTCGACCCTCTTGTCGTACCCGGCGGCCAGCAGGGAGATCGCGCCCCCGTACGAGCCTCCGGCCACTCCCACGCGCGGGTCGCCGCTCTTGTCGAGCCGGACCTCGGGCCGCTTGGCCAGCCAGTCGATGAGCTTGGAGACGTCGGCGACCTCGCCCTTGGGATCGTTCAGCCCGATCTTGCCGGTGGAACGGCCGAAGCCGCGCGCCGACCAGGTCAGCACCGCGTACCCGTCGCGGGCGAGTTGCTCCGCCTCCCGCCGCATGTCGTCCTTGCTGCCGCCGAAGCCGTGCCCGAGGAGCACGGCGGGGCGGCGGCCGGAGCCCGCGGTGAAGAACGACGTGTCGATGTTCACCCCGGCGCCCGTGGTCATCACACGGTCGGTGCTGTGGACGGCCGGCCCGTCGTCCGAGGCGACGGCGGTCCACGTACCGGCGCCGGCGAGCACGACGACGGCGGCCGCGGCGGCGAACCACCGTCGGCGTCCTCGCTGTGCGGGCCCGCGCAGTCGGGGCAGTCGAAGATCCATGTGTCAACGGTACGGGCCCCCACCGACAACGAAGGCAGCCGCCGGTCTGAACCCGCGCCCCTCCTCCGGGCGTACGAGGCCCTCCCCGCATACCGCGCCCGTGGTACGTGCCCTTTCGGGCATCTTCACGAGCGCGGTGGTGACGTGGGACTTCGTGTGAACCCCGGAGGGCTCAGGCCTGGGCGTCCTCCGGGATCGACACCAGCCAGCGGGTCTCGCGGCGCGGGCGGAGGTAGAAGGCCCAGTAGAGGGTGGCGACGGCTGTGATGCCGCCGGTCCAGAGCAGGTAGGTCATCTCCTGCCGGCTCAGGATGTAGGCGAGGACCGCGATCAGGAGCACCGGCATCGCGGGCCACAGCGGCATGCGCCAGGCCGGGGTGTGGCGGTGCTGGCCGCGCCGGGCGAGCAGGGCGGCGACCGCGACGAGCAGGTACATGGCCGTCACCGAGACGCCCGTGACGCCGTACAGGGTGTCCAGGTTGACGAAGCAGAGGAGGGCGCCGGGGACGCCCACCACGAGGGTGGCGACCCAGGGGGAGCCGAAGCGGCCGAGGCGGGAAAGGCCCTGGTTGATCGGCTCGGGCCAGGCCTTGTCACGGGCGGAGGCGAACAGCACCCGGGAGTTCTGGATGACCATCACGATGCCCGCGTTGATGATCGCGAGGGCGACGCAGAGGCTGACGAAGGTGCCGACGGCGGAGTTGGACCAGGCGGTCACCATGCTGCTGATGTCGCCGCCGGTGAGGGCGGACAGGTCCGAGGCGCCCATGGTGATCGCGACGACCGGGACGAGGATGATCACGGTCGAGATGGCGAGGGTGGCCAGGACCGTACGGGCGACGTTGCGGCGCGGGTCCTCCAGTTCCTCGGAGAGGTAGACCGCGGTCGAGAAGCCCTGGGTGATGAAGAGGGCGATCGCGAGTCCCGAGACCACCAGCATGGCCGTCACGGTGTCCGTGTGGCCGCCGGAGCCCGCCACCTGCATCGAGGTGAGGCTGCCGAAGCCACGCTGGCTGTGCGTGAAGCCCAGCACCGCCACGACGGCCGCCGCGATGACCTCCAGGACGAGGAAGACGCCGGTGATCCAGGCGTTGGCCCGCAGGTCGAGCAGGCCCGCGAGGGTGGCCAGGAGCATCACGCCCGCGCCCGCCATCGACGGGTTGAGATGCACGATCGGCGCCAGGTAGTCCGCGGTGCCCATCGCGATCACCGGCGGCACGATCATGACGACGAGGAGGGAGAGCACGAAGACCAGCCAGCCCGCGAGTCGTCCGGCCATCGTCGACACCATGGCGTACTCGCCGCCCGCGCTGGGGATGAGGGTGCCCAGCTCCGAGTAGCAGAACGCCACGGCGATACAGAGGAGCGAGCCGATCGCGATGGTGAGCGCGGTCGCCGTGCCGAGGGACGAGAACAGGTCGGGCACGACCACGAAGAGCGTGGAGGCGGGCGTCACGCACGAGAGCGTCAGCAGGGTGCCGCCGACGATACCGATGGAACGCTTGAGCTTTTGGGGGCTCCCGGAGGCCGTGGGGGCGGCGTCCGGCAGGGCCTGCTCGACAGGGCGGAGCGTGTCGGTCATGAAGCGGTTCCGATCGACTTGTGCGTCAGAAGACGACTCTTGCGTCAGGTGATTCGGGCGGGAGCGCTATCGCCTCCGGCGGCTCGCGTCGTTCATCTCGTCGTCCGCTCCCGACGTTGATGGAACCTTGACGGAAACCGTTGCGTCAATGGCCGTTTACCTACGGAATCCGCACCGGTCAAGCGACGCAGGTCACATCACTTTCCCAGGCCCCGACGCCTACATGTTGCAATCATCAAGACCCATCGGAATGTGACCTTGCTTTCGAAGGCATGGACGCCAAACAGCCTCCGCTATCCGTTTCATCACCTCATGACGAGAACCGCAGTCGAGACCTCGAAATTCACCAGGATTGGTCCGCACTCCGGGACGCTTCGCGAACAGTGGAGCCGAGCATGGCGGTGCCCCGCCCCCCGGGACGGAGGGCGGGGCACCAGGAGGTCGCTCAGTGGTTGCGCGGGAAGCCCAGGTCCACGCCCGTCGGGGCGTCGGCCGGGTCGGGCCAGCGGGTGGTGACGACCTTGCCGCGGGTGTAGAAGTGCGTGCCGTCGTTGCCGTAGATGTGGTGGTCCCCGAAGAGGGAGTCCTTCCAGCCGCCGAAGGAGTGATAGCCGACGGGCACCGGGATCGGCACGTTCACGCCGACCATGCCCGCCTCGACCTCCAGCTGGAAGCGGCGGGCGGCGCCGCCGTCCCGGGTGAAGATCGCGGTGCCGTTGCCGAAGGGCGAGGCGTTGATGAGGGCGACACCCTCCTCGTAGGTGTCCACGCGCAGCACGCACAGCACCGGGCCGAAGATCTCGTCCTTGTACGCGTCCGAGGTCACCGGCACCCTGTCGAGCAGCGAGAGGCCGATCCAGTGGCCGTCCTCGTACCCCTCGACCGTGTACCCGGTGCCGTCGAGGACGACCTCGGAGCCCTGCGCCGCCGCGCCCGTGACGTAGGACGCCACCTTGTCGCGGTGCACGGCCGTGATCAGCGGACCCATCTCGGAGGTCGGGTCGTTGCCGGGGCCGATCTTGATCTTCTCGGCGCGCTCACGGATCTTCTCCACCAGCGCGTCGCCGACCGAGCCGACCGCGACGACGGCGGAGATGGCCATACAGCGCTCGCCGGCGGAGCCGTAGGCGGCCGACACGGCGGCGTCCGCGGCCGCGTCCAGGTCCGCGTCCGGGAGGACCAGCATGTGGTTCTTGGCGCCGCCCAGGGCCTGCACGCGCTTGCCGTTCGCGGAGGCCGTGGTGTGGATGTAGCGGGCGATCGGGGTCGAGCCGACGAAGGACACCGCCTTGACGTCCGGGTGCTCCAGGAGGCGGTCGACGGCCACCTTGTCACCGTGGACGACGTTGAAGACACCGTCGGGCAGACCGGCCTCGGCGAGCAGCTCGGCGACCTTCATGGCGGCCGACGGGTCCTTCTCGGACGGCTTCAGCACGAAGGTGTTGCCGCACGCGATGGCGATGGGGAACATCCACATCGGCACCATGGCCGGGAAGTTGAACGGCGTGATGCCCGCGACGACGCCCAGCGGCTGCCGGATCGACGCCACGTCGACCTTGGAGGCCACCTCGGTCGACAGCTCGCCCTTCAGCTGCACGGTGATCCCGCACGCCAGGTCGACGATCTCCAGACCACGCGCCACCTCGCCGAGCGCGTCCGAGTGCACCTTGCCGTGCTCGGCGGTGATCAGCTCGGCGATCGCGTCCCGGTTCGCGTCGAGCAGCGCCCGGAACTTGAAGAGGATCGTGGACCGCTTGGCCAGCGAGGACTGGCCCCAGGTCGCGTACGCGTCCTTGGCCGCGGCGACCGCGGCGTCCACCTCGTCGACGGTCGCGAAGGCGACCTGGGTGGTCACGGCGCCGGTCGCCGGGTCGGTGACCGGCCCGTACGTACCCGACGCACCCTCGACAGTCTTGCCACCGATCCAGTGGTTGACGGTCTTCGTCATGGCCAAAAACTCCTTCACAGATGGCGGCGTCGGGCGGCGACGTGCCGGTCGTACTCCTCACGTGCCTTGACCGCCGACGATCGGGTCGCGGTCTCGGCCACAGGTACATCCCACCAGGCTTGGGCCGGGGGCGCGCCCGACACTGTGTCTGCCGTTTCGGTCTCCACGTAGACACATGTGGGAGTGTCCGCGGCGCGCGCCTCGGCAAGGGCCGCCCGCAGGTCACGGACGGTCTTCGCACGCAGCACCCGCATGCCGAGGCTGGCCGCGTTGGCGGCGAGGTCGACGGGCAGCGGCGCCCCCGTGTACGCGCCGTCCTCGGAGCGGTAGCGGTACGCGGTGCCGTACCGCTCGCCGCCCACGGACTCGGAGAGGCCGCCGATGGAGGCGTATCCGTGGTTCTGGAGTATGAGGACCTTGATCGCGACGCCCTCCTGCACGGCGGTGACGATCTCGGTCGGCATCATCAGGTAGGTGCCGTCGCCGACCAGCGCCCACACGGGCCGGTCGGGGGCCGCCATCCGGACACCGATCGCGGCCGGGATCTCGTAGCCCATGCACGAGTAGCCGTACTCGACGTGGTACTGGTCGCGCGACCGGGCCCGCCAGAGTTTGTGCAGGTCACCGGGGAGCGATCCGGCCGCGTTGATCAGGATGTCGTCCTCGGTGACGACCTCGTCGAGGACACCGAGGACCTGCGGCTGGGTGGGCCGGATGTCGATGTCCTCGGCCTCGTACGCCGCGTCGACGCGGTACTCCCAGCGCTCCTTGTCGTCCGTGTACTCGGTGGCGTACGCGGGCTCCACGCGGTGCCCGTGCAGCAGCAGCGCCTCGGTGAGCGCCTCCAGGCCGGCCCGCGCGTCCGCGATCAGCGGGATCCCCGACAGCTTGTGACCGTCGTACGGCGCGATGTTGAGGTTCAGGAAGCGGACGTTCGAAGCGGTGAAGAGGGTGCCGGAGGCGGTGGTGAAATCGGTGTAGCGGGTGCCGACGCCGATCACCAGGTCGGCGGTACGGGCGAGCTCGTCCGCGGTCGCCGTACCGGTGTGGCCCACGCCGCCGACGTCCTGCGGGTGGTCCCACTTCAGTGATCCCTTGCCCGCCTGCGTGGAGGCGACGGGGATGCCGGTGGCGGCGGCGAGTTCGGCGAGCACGTCCTCGGCGCGGCTGTGGTGGACCCCGCCGCCCGCGACGATCAGCGGGCGCCGGGCCTCACGGATCGCCGTGACGGCGGCGGCCAGCTCGGAGGCGTCGGCCGCCGGACGGCGCACGGTCCAGGTCCGCTCCTGGAAGAACTCCTCCGGCCAGTCGTACGCCTCCGCCTGCACGTCCTGCGGCAGCGCGAGCGTGACGGCACCGGTCTCGACCGGGTCGGTGAGCACGCGCATGGCCTGCAGGGCGGCCGGGATCAGCGCCTCGGGCCGGGTGACGCGATCGAAGTACTTCGACACCGGGCGCAGACAGTCGTTGACCGACACATCGCCCGCGTAGGGGACTTCGAGCTGCTGGAGGACCGGGTCGGCGGGGCGGGTCGCGAAGATGTCGCCGGGCAGCAGGAGCACCGGGAGGTGGTTGATCGTCGCGAGCGCGGCGCCGGTGACGAGGTTGGTGGCGCCGGGTCCGATGGAGGTGGTCACGGCGTGCGCCGACAGCCGGTTGGACTGGCGGGCGAAGCCGACCGCCGCGTGCACCATCGACTGCTCGTTACGGCCCTGGTGGTAGGGCATCTCGTCGGCGTACTCGATCAGCGCCTGGCCGAGTCCGGCGACGTTGCCGTGACCGAAAATGCCCCAGGTCGCGCCGATCAGCCGACGCCGCTCGCCGTCCCGCTCCGTGTACTGGGCGGCCAGGAAGCGCACCAGCGCCTGTGCGACCGTCAGCCTCGTCGTTGAGGTCATCGGTATCCCTCTGTGCTCGCTGTGTTGTCTACGTGTTCCGGGTGGAAGCAGATCCGCCACTCCCTGTCCTCGTCCGGTCCGGCCATCACGTTCAGGTAGTACATGGTGTGGCCGGGCTGGGCGATGGACGGGCCGTGCCATCCGTCGGGGACGAGGACGGCATCGCCGGTGCGGACCTCGGCGAGGACGTCGGATCCACCCTCGCGCGAAGGGAATACGCGCTGATAGCCGAATCCGTTCGGGCCGTCGATCTCGAAGTAGTAGATCTCCTCCAGCTCCGACTCGACACCGGGCCGGTGCTCGTCGTGCTTGTGCGGCGGATACGAGGACCAGTTGCCGCCGGGGGTGATGACCTCGACGGCGATGAGCTTGTCGCACTCGAAGGCGTCGGCGGAGGCGAAATTGCGCACCTGGCGTGCGCAGTTGCCACTGCCTCGGTCTTCGACGGGGACCTCCGGCGCGGGGCCGTAGCGGGCGGGGAGTCGGCGCTCGCACTTCGCTCCTGCCAGGGCGAAGCGGCCTCCCGCACCGGAGGCGATCTGGGCCCGGGCGTCACGGGGCACGTACGCGAAGTCGGAGACCCCCGCGAACACGCTTTCCCTGCCCAGGATTTGGAACTCTTCGTCCTCTGTGCGCACCGTACAGGCGCCGTTGAGCGGAAGCACGATCCACTCGCTGTCGCCAGTGGTGAAGGTGTGTGTGCCGCCGGGTCCGAGTTCGACCACGCGCAGGCTGCTGTGGGTCCAGCCGGCGTACTTGGGGTCGATGTCGACGGCGTACAGCCCGCCGGCGGTGGCCCCCTTGGGCACGTACAGGCCGCTGCTCCGGGTCGCGTCCGTCGTCGAGTGCGTCCTGGGGTCCGTCATCGGGTCCTCACAGCAGTCCTACGGCGGTGTCCACCGCGGCGGTCACGTCCCCGTCGGCCGGGTAGAGCAGCGAGCGCCCTACGACCAGGCCCTGCACGGTGGGCAGTTGGAGCGCGCCGCGCCACTTCTCGTACGCACCCTCCTGGTCCTCGCCGACATCACCGCCGAGCAGTACGGCGGGCAGCGTGGAGGTCTCCATGACCCGGGCCATGTCGTCCGGGTTGTCGGTGACGGGGACCTTCAGCCAGGTGTACGCCGAGCTGCCGCCCAGGCCGCTGGCGATGGCGATGGACTTGATGACGGCCTCGGCGCTCAGGTCGTTGACCAGCCTGCCCTCCGGCGTGCGGCGGCTGAGGAACGGCTCGACGAAGACCGGGAGGTGACGCTCGGCCATCCCGTCGATCGCGCGGGCCGTGGACTCCAGGGTGTTGAGCGAGCCAGGATCGTCGTAGTCGATGCGCAGCAGCAGCTTGCCCGCGTCGAAACCGAGCCGTTCGATGTCCTGCGGACGGTGGCCGGTGAAGCGGTCGTCCAGCTCGTACGAGGCGCCCTGGAGGCCGCCGCGGTTCATCGAGCCGAGGACCACCTTGTGGTCGAGGGCGCCCAGGAGCAGCAGGTCGTCGAGGATGTCGGCGGTCGCGAGGACGCCGTCGACGCCGGGGCGGGAGAGCGCGAGGCAGAGCCGTTCCAGCAGGTCGGCGCGGTTCGCCATGGCGAACTTGCGGTCGCCGACGGCGAGCGCCCCGCGGGCCGGATGGTCCGCGGCGATGATCATCAGTCGCCCGTTGTCGCCCACGAGGGGGCGGCGGGGGCGGCGCGCGGCGGCCTCGGCGACGGCTTCGGGGCGGTGGGCGCGGAGCCGGACGAGCTCCGCCGCGTCGACGGCCCGGGGCGGGGCGGGAGTGGAGGACACGATGGCGTCGCCGCCCTCGTGTCCCACGCGTCCCGCCCTCATCGGACCGCTCCCGCCGTGAGCGCGTCCTCGACCTCTTCGGGGGTCGGCATCGCGGAGGAGCACTCCAGCCGGGAGGCGACGATGGCACCGGCCGCGATGGCGTCGCCGCCCTCGTGTCCCACGCGTCCCGCCCTCATCGGACCGCTCCCGCCGTCAGCGCGTCCTCGACCTCTTCGGGGGTCGGCATCGCGGAGGAGCACTCCAGCCGGGAGGCGACGATGGCACCGGCCGCGTTGGCGTGCCGCATGATCCGCTCCAGGTCCCAGCCGGCGAGCAGGCCGTGACAGAGGGAGCCGCCGAACGCGTCACCGGCGCCGAGGCCGTTGAGGACCGTCACCGGGAGGGGCGGGACCTCGGCCGACGTGCCGTCGCGGTGGACGGCGAGGACGCCCTTGGGGCCCTGTTTGACGACGGCGAGTTCGACGCCCGCCTTGAGGAGTGCCTCGGCCGCCGCGTGCGGTTCGCGGACGCCGGTGGCGATCTCGACCTCGTCGAGGTTGCCGACGGCGACGGTGGTGTGGCGCAGGGCCTCGGCGTAGAAGGCCCGGGCGGAGTCCTCGGAGCTCTTCCCCGCCGTGTCCTTCCAGAACATGGGCCGCCAGTCGAGGTCGAAGACCGTCGTGGCGGACTTGGCGCGGTGGGCGAGCGCGGCGAGCGTCGCCGTCCGGCTGGGCTCCTCGCTCAGGCCGGTCCCGGTCACCCAGAAGATGCGCGCCTCGCGGACCGCGTCCAGGTCAAGGTCGTGCGCGTCGATCTCCAGGTCCGGGGCCTTGGGCTGCCGGTAGAAGTACAGCGGGAAGTCGTCGGGCGGGAAGATCTCGCAGAACGTCACCGGGGTGGGCAGCCCGGCGACCGGGGTGACCCAGCGGTCGTCCACGCCGAAGCCGCGCAGCGCCTCGTGGAGGTACGCGCCGAAGGGGTCGTCACCGGTGCGCGTGATCACCGCCGTACGCCGTCCGAGCCGGGACGCGGCCACCGCGACGTTCGTCGCCGAGCCGCCCAGGAACTTCCCGAAGGACGTCACCTGCGCCAGCGGGACACCCGTCTGCAACGGGTAGAGGTCCACACCGATCCGCCCCATGGTGATCAGGTCGTACGCCATCGAGTTCCCTTCGCTTCGGCTCCCCCAAGGTCTAGCGCCGTGCGGGGAGCCCTGTCAACAGTTTGTCCGGACATTCGGACCAGGCCTTGACACCTCCCTCGTGCCGACCGAAGCTGACGCCCATGACGTCGTTGTCACCGCAGGCATCACCTCAGTCCTCACTGTCCCGCATCCGGATCGGTTCGGCTCCGGACTCCTGGGGCGTCTGGTTCCCCGACGACCCTCAGCAGGTCCCCTGGCAGCGCTTCCTCGACGAGGTCTCCCAGTCCGGGTACGAGTGGATCGAGCTGGGTCCCTACGGCTATCTGCCCACGGATCCGGCCCTGCTCAAGGAGGAGACCGCGCGGCGCGGGCTCACCGTGTCGGCCGGCACCGTCTTCACCGGGCTGCACCGGGGTCCCGAGGTGTGGGACGCGACCTGGGCGCACGTCTCGGACATCGCCGCGCTCACCCAGGCGATGGGCGCCGAGCACCTCGTCGTCATCCCGGCGTTCTGGCGGGACGACAAGACGGGCGAGGTGCTGGAGGACAGCACGCTGACGCCGACGCAGTGGCGCAATCTGACCGCTCAGACCGAGCGGCTAGCCCATGAGGTGCGGGAGCGCTACGGGCTGAAGATCGTCGTCCACCCGCACGCGGACACGCACATCGACAGCGAGGAGAACGTCACGCGTTTCCTCGACGCGACCGACTCCTCCCTGGTGTCGCTGTGCCTGGACACCGGCCACTACGCGTACTGCGGCGGCGACAACGTCAAGCTCATCGAGACCTACGGGGAGCGCATCGGCTACCTCCACCTCAAGCAGGTGGATCCGCTGGTCCTGGCCGAGGTGCGGGCGAACGAGGTGCCGTTCGGGCCCGCCGTGGCCAAGGGCGTGATGTGCGAACCGCCGTCCGGCGTACCGGCGCTCGAGCCCGTCCTCGCCGCCGCCCAGAAACTCGACGTCGAGCTCTTCGCCATCGTCGAGCAGGACATGTACCCGTGCCCGCCGGACAAGCCGCTGCCGATCGCCCAGCGCACCCGGGCGTTCCTGAGGTCCTGCGGAGCATGACGGCTTCACCGTGACCCCTTCATAGCGTCCCGCGGAGCCTGACCCTCCGCGGGGGGGCCGTGGGGCCCGTCGAGAGCTCGAGGCTCGGCGGGCCTTCCGGCGTCGCTGTGCCGCGTTGCACCATGGGTGTTCCCCAGGTGTGGGCGGCGGCGGGAGGGTCGATGGTGACGCGAATCGTCTCGCGGTCGGGGCACGGGCCGGGCGGTGCCTGGGAGACGGCCCTCGCACGGCCGCATCCACGACTGCGGCCCGGGGTGATCAGCTACCGCGGGATCCGGCTCGCGCTCGACCGGCCACGGCGCAGGCTGGAGGCACCGATCGGCGCGGCGACCCTGTTGCTGGGCTTCGAACAGCCCCTGCGCATCTCCCGCGTGGGCCATCCCCCCGTCACCCTCAGGTCGGTGTTCTCGGGACCGACCACCACCGCGGCCGTCGGCGAACACGACGGACGGCTGGCGGGCGTCGAAGTGCTGCTCGCCCCCTGGGCCGCGTTCACACTCTTCGGCACACCGCAGTACGAACTCGCCGACCGGACCCTGGATCCCGACGAGCTCCCGCATGCACTGGGCTCGCGGGAGGCGGGCCCGGGCGGGCGGCGTCTGCGGAGCGTCGGTGAACTCTCCGCCGCGCTGGCCGCGTTGCCGGGTTGGCCGGAACGATTCGAACTGCTGGACGACATCCTCGTGCGCTGGCACTCGGCGGGGACGCCCGGTTCGGCACGGGTGGTACGGGCGTGGGCGCAGTTGCAACGGACCTGGGGTGCGATACCGGTGGCTCAGCTCGCCGAGGACGTCGGCTGGAGCGTACGGCAGTTGGAGAATCGTTTCCGGGAGCAGATCGGGCTCGGCCCCAAGGCGGCGGCCCGGGTGCTGCGCCTGGAACGGGCCCGGCGGCTGCTCGCCGCGGGCCGCTCACAGGCCGAGACGGCGGCTGCCTGCGGGTTCTACGACCAGGCCCACCTCAGCGGCGAGTTCCGGGCGATGACGGGGTGCACACCGCGGGAGTTCACGGCGGCCCGCGGAGCTCAGCCGGTTCCACGGCCGGGTCCGCCGGGGGCCGATCGGATGGCCGGGGAGGCGACCAGTCTGGTGCTCTCCCCCGACCGGAGCGATCAAAGTGACCGGGGTGCGATTTTTTCCAAGACCGGTGGGCTCCGTTGATTGCAGGCTGAACTTCCGGCGGCTGATCCGACGGGGGGACCCGGGCGGCTTCCGAGGGGGTGCGGGGAGCTGGTGGGCCGGATCCAGCGCGGGTCCGGCCCACCGCTCGCGTACGCACGACGCACCCGGCCCGCAACCGGTCCCCCGACGCGCATACCTCTCGACGGTCCCCTCGGCGCGAATGCGTCACGCGTGTCACAAAAACCACCGCCCTGTCACACATGTCGCGAGTACGCGGATCTTGCGTCACACCCGTCCAACAGGCCCTTCCCTGCGGCCACTCTGTGTCGTTCAACGGGCGCAGGCTTTGTGATCGCCAGCGCAGCGCCCGGCTCCCCCGACGGCCACCCCCCGGCCGCCGCCGCGGTGCGCGCAGGGAGGTGCCACTCATGACCGACCGTAGGCTCTGGTCGTACAAGGAGATCGCGGCGCACATCAAGGTGCAGCCGGACACCGTGCGGTCGTACCGCAAGCACGGACTGCTGCCGCCGCCCGACCACGTGGAGAGCGGGAAGCCCTACTGGTACGCGGACACCGTCCGCGCCTGGGTCGCCTCCCGCCCCGGAAACCGCGGCCGAAGAGACTGACCCCACGCCCTGTGCCCGCTCGCCGCACCCCCTCGCCGCACTCCCTCGCTGCGCCCCGCCCCTCACTCGGGTGCGGGGCTCGGCCCCTGGTCCGGGCTCAGCTCCACGGTTCGATGACCGTCACCCCCGCCCCCGGCACCGCCCCCATCGCCGCCAGGGCCGCAGGGACCGCGTCCAGCGGGATGGTGGAGGTGACCAGGAGGTCGGGGCGGAGCACCCCGGCGCGGACCAGTTCGAGCATGCGGGGGTAGGCGTGTGCCTGCATGCCGTGGCTGCCCAGGAGTTCGAGTTCGAGGCCGATCACCCGGGCCATCGGAACCGCGGGGTCCTCGGGCAGCAGACCGACCTGGACGTGGCGCCCCCGGCGGCGCAGACCGTTCACCGAGGCCGCGCAGGTGACCGGGGAACCGAGCGCGTCGAGGGAGAGATGGGCGCCGCCGCCGGTCAGCTCCCGGATCGCCGCCGCCGTGTCCCCGACCCGCGAGGCGTCCACGGCCTCCACCGCACCGAACTTCCGCGCCAGGTCCAGGGCCTGGGGTGAGAGGTCCACGGCCACGACCCGCGCCCCGGCCGCCGCCGCGATCATCACTGCCGACAGTCCCACGCCTCCGCAGCCGTGCACCGCGACCCACTCCCCCGCCGCCACCCGGCCCTGCGCGACCACCGCGCGGAACGCCGTGGCGAACCGGCAGCCCAGCGACGCCGCCGTCGCGAAGGACATCTCGTCCGGCACCGCCACCAGGTTCACCTCGGCGTGGTCGAGTGCCACGTACTGGGCGAAGGAACCCCAGTGGGTGAACCCAGGCTGGGTCTGCCGCTCGCACACCTGCTGGTCACCCGCCACGCAGGAGGGACACGCTCCGCAGGCGCAGACGAACGGGACGGTGACCCGGTCGCCGGGGCGCCAGCCGGTCACCCGCGCACCGACCGCCTCGACGGTCCCCGCGAGTTCGTGGCCCGGCACATGCGGCAGCGTGATGTCCGGGTCGTGCCCCATCCAGCCGTGCCAGTCGCTGCGGCACAGCCCGGTGGCCTCGACCCGCACCACCACCCCGTGCTCCGCGGGCGCCGGGTCCGCCACCTCGCGCACCTCGGCCGGCTCCTCGTACCGCTCGAACACCACTGCCCGCATCCGTCTCGCCCCTCCGCCCGAAGATCACCCTTCCGGAGCGAACGCTATCCGCGCGCCTCGACCTTGTCCCGCTCCCGATCGTCCTCCCGGTCGTCCGCCTGGTCGTCCACCTGCCAGGTGCTGTCCGGCTCCGCCTCGCCCTCGCTCAGTCCGAACCGGTCGTGGAAGCGCCGCAGCGGCCCCGGTGCCCACCAGGTCGCGCGGCCCGTGAGGCGCATGACCGCCGGGACCAGCAGACTGCGGACGACCATCGCGTCCATCAGCACGGCGAGCGCGATGCCCAGGCCGAGCATCTTGGTGTTGGTCACGCGTGAGGTGCCGATCGCGACCATCACCACGGCGAGGATGACCGCGGCCGCGGTGATCAGTCCGCCGGTGCGCTGGAGACCGAAGCGGACCGCCTCCCGGTGGTCGCCCGTGTGGTCGTACTCCTCCTTGATCCGGGAGAGCAGGAAGACTCCGTAGTCCATGGAAAGGCCGAAGGCGACGCAGAACATGAGGACGGGGAGCGTCGTCTCTATCGATCCCGGGCTGGTGAAGCCGAGCAGGCCCGACAGATGGCCGTCCTGGAAGACCCAGACCACCGCGCCGAACATCGCCGTCAGGCTGAGCGCGTTGAGCAGCACCGCCTGGATCGGGATCAGCACGCTGCCGGTGAGAAGGAAGACCAGGAGCAGGGTGACGATCGCGATGAAGGCCGCGGCCCAGGGGAGCCGGTCGGCTATCGCGTGCTTGGAGTCGACCAGGACCGCCGCCGTGCCGGTCACCGCCGTGTCGAACGGGGCCTGTGTCGCGCGCAGTTCGCGCACCAGCCGCTGGGCTCCGTCGCCGACGGCCTCGCCCTTCGGCAGCACCGTGAAGTAGGCCGAGTCACCCTGCGCCAGAGGCCCGTCCACCCGCAGCACCTCGGGCAGCGCGGCGATCCGGTCCTTGTAGGCCGTGTACTGGGCCTCGCTCGCCCGCCCCTCCGCGAGCACCTCCAGGGCACCACCGGGGCTGCCCGGGAAGCCGTCCCGTATGTGCTGCTGGACGACGTGGGACTCGGCACCCGAGGGCAGCTGGCGGTCGTCCGCAGTGCCGAACTTCACGCCCAGGAAGGGCAGTCCGAGCACGATCAGCCCGACGGCGGTGGCGGCGGCGAAGACCGGCGCCCTGCGCATGACGAGGGAGGCCATGCGTCCCCAGGCGGCCCCGTCCGCGCTCGCCGTCGGCCTGCCGCGCCGGAACAGGCGGCGCAGATCCAGCGAGTTCACCCGGTGGCCGAGCAGCACCAGCGCCGCCGGAAGGAGAACCAGCGCGGCGGCTGCGGCCAACAGCACCACGGCGATGCCCGCGTAGGCGAAGGAGCGCAGGAAGTACTGCGGGAAGAGCAGCATCGCGGCCAGGGAGACGGCGACCGTCAGGGAGGAGAAGAGGACCGTGCGGCCCGCGGTGCGCAGGGTCGTGGCGATGGCCGTGATGGCGTCTTCCCTGCTCGAACCCGGTGGAGAGCTCGGGGAGGACGCGGCGCCCTTGGCCAGTTCCTCGCGGAATCTGCGAACGATGAACAGGGCGTAGTCGATGGCGAGGCCGAGTCCCAGGGCCGTGGTGAGGTTCATCGCGAAGACCGAGACGTCGGTGAACTCGGTGAGGCCGCGCAGTACCGCGTTCGTGCCCAGGATCGCGACGATGCCCACGCCGAGCGGAAGCAGGGCCGCGATCGCGCTTCCGAAGACCATCACCAGCAGCACGAGGGTCACCGGCAGGGCGATCATCTCGGCCCGGGTCAGGTCCTCGCGGATGGTCGTCTGCATCTCGTGCTGGACCGCGACCGGGCCACCGACCCTGACCTCGACCGGCCCGTGCGTCCCTCGGTAGAAGGGCGCCAGGCGGTCCAGGGTCTCGCTCGCCGTCTTCTCGTCGCCCGTTATCCGCGCGGCGATCAGCGCCTCGTGGCCGTCCTTCGCCTTCAGCGCCGGTGCGCCCGACGCCCAGTACGAACCGACCCCCGTGACGCCCCGCTCGGCGGCGAGCCGCGCCGCGAGCCGCTTCGCCTCGGCCGCGACCGAGGGAGCGTCGACCGTGGCGCGCCCCGAGCCGACCAGGAGCAGCAGATTGGGCTGCGAGGCGGGGAACTCCCGCTCCAGCGCCTTGGTCGCGTACGTCGACTCGGCGGTCGGGTCCTGCCAGCCGCCGCTGCCCAGCCGGTCGGCGACCCCACTGCCGGCGACCACGGCGAGCGCGGTGAGCAGCAGCGCGACGAACAGGGAGAGCCGGGGGCGCGCGGTCACGAACCGGGTCCAGCCACCGACCCTCGCACCGCGACCGGTTCGCGGGCCACCGCCCACCCGTCGGCCACCGCCCACCCGTCGGCCGTCGCCCACCCGTCGGCCGTCGCCCACCCGTCGGCCGTCGCCCGCCCGCGGTTCGTCGCCCGCCCGCGGACCGCTCTTCCCCGGCGGACTTCCGCTCTCCGGCAGGCCTCCGCCCGCCCGCGGTTCGTCGCCCGCGCTCGCGTCGGCGCTCGCGCCCCTCCCGCGCCCCGCGCCGCTCCCGTGGCCGTCATCCGCGCTGTTGACTTCGGTCATCGTGCGGTGTCCCCTTCACCGTGACCCCCTGTCCGCGCGGCGGCGTCCGTCCAGCCATCCGGTCGTGTGCGCAGGCAGCAGGGGTCGACCATTGCCATAGAATGGCAAACACGAGAGATCGCTCGCGTTTCACCAGAATGCGAGCGACCACTCGTGTTTGTCAATCACGTTCGGAGAGCTGGGGATAACTCGTGCCCGACAAGCCCGAGACGCAGCGCACCGTCGACGCGCAGACCGTCGACGAGCGCCCCCGCCGTCGGCAGGCCCGCGGCGAGCGCAGGATCGCCCAGCTGCTGGAGGCCGCCGCCTCCGTCTTCTGCACCACCGGCTACACCGCCGCCAGCACCAACGCCATCGCCCGCGAGGCAGGCGTCTCACCGGGCACGCTGTACCAGTTCTTCCCGAACAAAGAGGCCATCGCGATCGAGCTGGGCGACCGGCTCATGCACGAGATGCGCGACACCTACGGCGAGGCACTGGCCCCGGTCGACCCCACGACCCCGCTGGAGGAGGCCGTGGGCGCCGCGGTCGACCGGTTCATCGCCTTCAACTGCGATCACCCTGTGTTCTTCGCACTGATGCACGGCCCCGACATCCCGGGCCGGATCGCCGAGGAGCACGACGCCCTGCACGCGACCCTGATCTCACGGACAGAGGGGCTGCTCTCCTCCCTCATGACCGACGCGCCCGCCACCGAGGTCACGCGCATCGCGCACGTGTGCCTGGGCATCTACAAGGCCGGCCTGGAGCTGGTCCTCTCGAACGAGGGTGCCGAGCGCGAGGCGTACATCCGAGAGTTGAAGGACGTCCTGCTCCGCTACCTGGAGCCGCTGATCCGCGACAGGACACCCACCCCGACGGACCTCACCCCCGGTCCCGCGGAGTTCACGGCTCCAACCCCCTGACCACGCACGGCCCCAACCCCCGACCACGCGCAGCCCCAACCCAATGACCATGCACGACCCAACCCCCCGACCGCACACGGCGACCCGGCCGTCGAGCACGGCCGCCCGCGCCCCGGTCATGGCGGAGTACCCCATACTGCGACATAGCGGACATCTGCCATAAGGTTCGGATAAATCAGACCGAGCCCAAGGGGCAAGCCGTGACCCAGAATCAGCCGCCCGGCGCGCCCCGGGCCCGCATTCCCGGACCCCAGCAGCCCCCGCCGTCGTACCCCCAGATCCGCACCGGACTGTGGCGACGCTGCCTGGGCGTCGGGCTCGCGCTCTGGACGCTGACGGCGATCGTCACGTACACGACGAGGAACACCACGCCGCTGCCGACCCTGATCCTGCTCGGCAGTTTCCTGGCACCCGTCGTCTTCACGCTCTGGGCGTACGAGCGCCACGGCCGCGACCTCGGCGTCCAGGTGATCCTCAGCTGCTTCCTGACCGGCGGGACCCTCGGGGTGCTGGGCGCGTCGGTGATGGAGAACCACCTGCTCCACCCCTCGCTGTCGAGGTGCGTCGGCGTCGGACTGACCGAGGAGGCGGCGAAGCTGGCCGCGCTGGCGTTCGTCCTGCGCCGCCACCCCCGGCTCCGGGGACTGCGGGCCGGCCTCGGGCTCGGCGCGAGCGTCGGCTTCGGCTTCGCGGCGATGGAGAGCGCGGGGTACGCGTTCAACGCCGCCCTCTCCCTCAAGGGACTGGATCTGCGCGCCCTGCTGGAGACGGAGATCCTGCGCGGGCCGCTCACCCCCTTCGGGCACGGCCTGTGGACGGCGATCACGGGAGCGGTGCTGCTCACGTACCGCAACCCGCAAGGGCGCTTCCAGTACGCCGGCCCGGTGGCGGGCAGCTACGTCGGTGTGTCGCTGCTGCACGCCCTGTGGGACTCGACACACGGCATCGCGCTCTGGCTGGTCGCACGGCTGACCACGACAGGGCTCGACCGGACGCTGTTCGGGCTGGGGTACCTGCAGGGGCCCACCGACGAGCAGAAACATCTCTTCACGCTGTTCTCCGTGGGCGGCCTGATCATCGTCGGGCTCGCGGGGGTCGGCTGGGTACGTTCGCTGACACGCCGCGACTTCGCTTGGAGAAATACCCCCTAGGGGTATAGTGTCGGGTACCTGAGCAAGCCACCCGAACCCCACACGCCTCGACGAGGAGTACGCCATGACCGCGCAGACCGACACCCCGGGTTCCGTCACGACCGTCTACCAGGTGAGCGGAATGAGCTGCGGGCACTGTGAGGGCTCCGTCTCCGGCGAGATCTCCGAGATCCCCGGTGTGACCTCGGTGAAGGCCGTCGCCGCCACCGGCGAGGTGACCGTGGTCTCCGCGGCGCCGCTCGACGAGGAGGCCGTGCGCGCCGCCGTCGACGAGGCGGGCTTCGAGCTCGCCGTCCAGGTCTGAGTCACCGGCCCTCGCACTCACCGGTCGCTCCCCCGCGCCTTCCAGTTCCCCGTACCACCCGCATCACCCCGCACCACTCAGCTCTCCACACCGGGCCGTACCGACCAGCTGATACTGGCTCCGTACGGCCCGGCTCATTCCCTGGAGCCCGACCATGACCACCGCAGCACCCGAGCCGGCCATAGCCGTGACGACCCCGACCACCGCGACAGCCGCGCCGTCGGAGGTGGAGCTCACCATCGGCGGAATGACCTGCGCCTCCTGCGCGGCCCGCGTCGAGAAGAAGCTCAACCGCATGGACGGCGTCACCGCCACGGTCAACTTCGCGACGGAGAAGGCGAAGGTCTCGTACCCGGTGGGGGTACAGGTCGCCGACCTCGTCGCCACCGTCGTGAAGACGGGATACACGGCCGAGGAACCCCCGCCGCCACGCCTCGAAACGCCGGAACGGGCCACCGACGCCGGCGCCGCCGACGAGGACCACGAACTCGCCTCCCTGCGCGAACGGCTCGTCGTCTCGGCCCTGCTCGCCCTCCCCGTCGTCCTGATGTCGATGGTCCCGGCGCTGCAGTTCGACAACTGGCAGTGGCTCTCGCTGACCCTCGCCGCACCCGTCGTGGTCTGGGGTGCACTGCCCTTCCACCGGGCCGCGTTCACCAACGCGCGCCACGGCGCGGCCACCATGGACACCCTCGTCTCGGTCGGCACGCTCGCCGCGTTCGGCTGGTCCCTGTGGGCGCTGTTCTGGGGGCACGCGGGCATGCCGGGCATGCGGCACGGCTTCGACCTCACCGTCTCGCGTACGGAGGGGTCGTCGACGATCTATCTCGAAGTCGCCGCGGGTGTCGTCGCGTTCATCCTGCTCGGCCGTTACCTGGAGGCCCGCTCCAAGCGGCGGGCCGGAGCCGCGCTGCGGGCGCTGATGGAGCTGGGGGCCAAGGACGTCGCGGTGCTACGGGACGGCCGTGAGGTCCGTATCCCGGTCGCGCGGCTGGCGACGGGCGACCGTTTCGTCGTGCGGCCCGGCGAGAAGATCGCCACCGACGGGACGGTGGTGGAGGGTTCCTCCGCCGTCGACGCCTCCATGCTGACGGGCGAGTCGGTGCCGGTGGACGTGACGGTGGGTTCCGCCGTCACCGGCGCGACCGTGAACGCCGGCGGACGGCTCGTCGTCGAGGCGACCCGGGTCGGCACCGACACCCAACTCGCGCGGATGGCCCGGCTCGTCGAGGACGCGCAGAACGGCAAGGCCGAGGTGCAGCGCCTCGCCGACCGGATCTCCGGGATCTTCGTGCCGGTGGTGCTGGTGATCGCGCTCGGCACCTTCGGAGTGTGGCTCGGCGTCACCGGCGACACCGTCGCCGCCTTCACCGCGGCCGTCGCGGTGCTGATCATCGCCTGCCCCTGCGCCCTCGGCCTCGCGACCCCGACCGCCCTGATGGTCGGCACCGGCCGCGGCGCCCAGCTCGGCATCCTCATCAAGGGCCCCGAGGTCCTGGAGTCCACGCGCCGCGTCGACACGGTCGTCCTGGACAAGACCGGCACGGTGACGACGGGACGGATGACACTGCGGGAGGTGTACGTCGTCGCCGACACCGACGAGAAGGAGCTCCTGCGGCTCGCAGGCGCCCTGGAACACGCCTCCGAGCATCCGGTGGCCCAGGCAATCGCCGCGGGCGCTCAGGAGCGGGCTGGTGACCTTCCCCCGGTGGAGCACTTCGAGAACGTCCCCGGGCTCGGCGTACGCGGGCGCGTGGAGGGTCACGACGTCCAGGTGGGGCGGCTCCACGAAGGCGAGCTCCCGGAGGCGCTGGCCCGCGCCAAGGCCGAGGCACAGGCGGAGGGACGTACGGCCGTCGTGGTCGCCCGCGACGGGGTGGCACTCGGCGTCCTGACCGTCGCCGACGCGATCAAGGAGACCAGCGCCGAGGCGGTGCGCGCGCTGCGCGGCCTGGGGCTCACACCGGTCCTGCTCACCGGGGACAACCGGGCGGTCGCCCAGTCCGTGGCGCGTGCCGTCGGCATCGACCCCGGGGAGGTGATCGCCGAGGTGCTGCCCGAGGACAAGGTCGCCGTCGTCAGGCGCCTCCAGAGCGAGGGGCGGACCGTGGCGATGGTGGGCGACGGGGTGAACGACGCGGCGGCGCTCGCCACCGCCGACCTGGGCCTCGCGATGGGGACGGGCACGGACGCGGCGATCGAGGCGAGCGACCTGACGCTGGTCCGGGGGGATCTGCGAGTGGCCGCGGACGCGATCCGGCTGTCGCGCAAGACCCTCTCCACCATCAAGGGGAACCTGGTGTGGGCGTTCGGATACAACGTGGCGGCACTGCCGCTCGCCGCGGCCGGGCTCCTCAACCCGATGATCGCGGGGGCCGCGATGGCCTTCTCGTCGGTGTTCGTGGTGACGAACAGCCTTCGACTCAGGACATTCTCATGACGACGGAGTAAGAGTCCCCCTAGAGTCCAACGGGAGCCTCACATAAGCTCTTCACAAGGCTCGCGCATCTTCCTTACGCTTGGGCCTCGATTGCCATATCAGTCTCTTGCATATCTTCAGGACATATGCAAGAGACGCAGATCACAGTGATGCGAACGTAACCATCGAAGGGGTTCGTGAGTCTAAGTTGGCGATGCCGGAGACGTCTTGGGGGGCGTCTCTGACATCTGGGGATGTCTTGGGGGACGTTCCCGGAACTGCGTTGCCGGGGCACGTGCAGCGGGGAGCTTTGAGCGGCCCTCCCGTCGGTACGGGTCCCGGCAGACCGCAACCCAGCAGTACATGAGCACCGCAGTAGTACAGAGAGTTTTGCTCGTTTTGCCCACGGCAGGGCCGGTCAGCCCGGCCGGCCGGGAGCAACGCGACAGCACGCTCGCAGCGATTCAGGCGCTGTCCCACAGACGCCCGGCCGGATCCCGTGGGGGGAATCCGCACCGGGACAAGGAAAGCGCCCTGACTGCCGGCCCGTGGGGGGACCGGTAGCAGGGCGCTTTCCGTTTTTCTTGTAAGTGACCTGCGCCTAGCGGGCCTCGACCGGGACGAAGTCGCGCAGGACCTCGCCCGTGTAGATCTGGCGCGGGCGGCCGATGCGGGAGCCGGGCTCCTTGATCATCTCGTGCCACTGGGCGATCCAGCCCGGGAGGCGGCCGAGGGCGAACAGGACCGTGAACATCTCGGTCGGGAAGCCCATCGCGCGGTAGATCAGACCGGTGTAGAAGTCCACGTTCGGGTAGAGGCTGCGCGAGACGAAGTAGTCGTCGGAGAGCGCGTGCTCCTCCAGCTTGAGCGCGATGTCCAGCAGCTCGTCGGACTTGCCGAGCGCCGAGAGGACGTCGTGCGCAGCCGCCTTGATGATCTTCGCCCGAGGGTCGAAGTTCTTGTAGACGCGGTGGCCGAAGCCCATCAGACGGACGCCGTCCTCCTTGTTCTTCACCTTGCGGATGAAGGAGTCGACGTCGCCGCCGGAGGCCTGGATGCCCTCCAGCATCTCCAGCACGGACTGGTTGGCGCCACCGTGCAGGGGGCCCCACAGCGCGCTGATGCCGGCGGAGATCGACGCGAACATGTTCGCCTGCGACGAGCCCACCAGGCGCACGGTGGAGGTCGAACAGTTCTGCTCGTGGTCGGCGTGCAGGATGAGCAGCTTGTCGAGCGCGGCGACGACGACCGGGTCGAGCTCGTAATCCTGGGCGGGGACCGAGAAGGTCATGCGCAGGAAGTTCTCGACGTACCCGAGGTCGTTGCGCGGGTAGACGAAGGGGTGACCGATCGACTTCTTGTAGGCGTACGCCGCGATCGTCGGAAGCTTGGCAAGAAGGCGGATCGTCGAAAGGTGACGCTGCTTCTCGTCGAACGGGTTGTGGCTGTCCTGGTAGAACGTCGACAGGGCACTGACCACCGACGACAGCATCGCCATCGGGTGGGCGTCGCGCGGGAAGCCCTGGAAGAAGCGCTTGACGTCCTCGTGCAGCAGGGTGTGCTGCGTGATCTCGTTCTTGAAGGTGGAGAGCTCGTCCACGTTCGGCAGCTCGCCGTTGATCAGCAGAGAGGCCACCTCAAGGAAGGTGGAGCGCTCGGCCAGCTGTTCGATCGGGTAGCCGCGGTACCGGAGGATGCCCTGCTCACCGTCGAGGTAGGTGATCGCGGATTTATACGCGGCGGTGTTGCCGTACCCGCTGTCCAGCGTCACCAGCCCGGTCTGGGCGCGGAGCTTCCCGATGTCGAAGCCCTTGTCGCCGACGGTGCTGTCGATCACCGGGTAGGTGTACTCGCCATCGCCGTACCGCAGTACTACAGAGTTGTCGCTCACGTCATCCCTCACCGACGTTGTGCCTCTTCTTCGAGGTGCCCTGACTGTCTCTACCATCCCCCATTTGGCCCTGGAGAGTGCACTCGGGGTCGACCATTGGGCCTATTGGCGGCACTCAGTGCCGCCAACCTTCTCATCCTGCCCCCCTTCGCCCTGGTTCCGGAAGTGCTGTGTGACCTTTGCGACTCATTTGATCGATCATTTTTTGTGACGCCTGGGGTGGGGGTGGGTCCCCCACCCCCCGGAGCTCCGCCCCGGACCCCGCGGGGCGTCATTTCGGCTGCGGGTGGGTGGGGCCGGTCGCCCGGTTCCCCGTCCCCCTAAGAGCCTTGGGGCGCCCGGTGTTCGAGGGCCGGGCCGTCACGTGGTGAGGCGGTGATCGAGGGATGTGTGGCGGCGGCCCGCCGACACCGTGCGGACCGCCTGGCCGATCGCCTTGCGGGAGCCGACCAGGACGACGAGCTTCTTGGCCCGGGTGACCGCCGTGTAGAGCAGATTGCGCTGGAGCATCATCCACGCGCCGGTGGTGACCGGGATCACCACCGCGGGGTACTCACTGCCCTGGGAGCGGTGGATCGTCACCGCGTACGCGTGGGCCAGCTCGTCGAGTTCGTCGAAGTCGTAGGGGACCTCCTCGTCCTCGTCCGTCAGCACCGTCAGACGCTGCTCCTCGGAGTCGAGCGAGGTGACCACGCCCACGGTGCCGTTGAAGACGCCGTTCTCCCCTTTTTCGTAGTTGTTGCGGATTTGGGTCACCTTGTCGCCGACCCGGAAGACCCGGCCGCCGAAGCGTTTTTCGGGCAGGTCGGGGCGGCCTGGCGTGATCGCCTGCTGCAACAGGCCGTTGAGGGTGCCCGCGCCCGCCGGGCCGCGGTGCATGGGCGCCAGCACCTGGATGTCCCGGCGCGGGTCGAGCCCGAACCTGGCCGGAATCCGCCGTGCCGCCACATCCACGGTGAGCCGCCCGGCCTCCTCGGTCTCGTCCTCGACGAAGAGGAAGAAGTCCTTCATGCCGTCGGTGACGGGGTGCTGCCCGGAGTTGATCCGGTGCGCGTTCGTCACCACTCCGGACTGCTGGGCCTGGCGGAAGACCTGGGTCAGACGGACGGAGGGGATGGGGCTCCGGTCGGCGAGCAGGTCGCGCAGGACCTCGCCCGCGCCGACGCTGGGGAGTTGGTCGACGTCCCCGACGAACAGCAGGTGGGCGCCCGGCGGGACCGCCTTGACCAGCTTGTTGGCCAGGAGGAGGTCGAGCATGGAGGCCTCGTCCACGACCACCAGGTCGGCGTCCAGCGGTCGGTCCTTGTCGTACGCCGCGTCCCCGCCCGGCTTGAGCTCCAGAAGCCGGTGCACAGTGGAGGCATCCGCTCCGGTCAGCTCGGCAAGTCGCTTGGCGGCACGGCCCGTCGGCGCCGCGAGCACGACCTTCGCCCGCTTGGCGCGCGCCAGCTCCACGATCGAGCGGACCGTGAACGACTTGCCGCAGCCGGGGCCTCCGGTGAGCACCGCGACCTTCTTGGTGAGCGCCAGCCGGACGGCCTCCTCCTGACCGGGCGCCAACTCCGCGCCCGTACGCCCCTTCAGCCAGGTCAGCGCCTTGTCCCAGGCCACGTCGTGGAAACCGGGCATCCGGTCCTCGGTGGTGCGCAGGAGGCGCAACAGCTGTGCCGAGAGGGAGAGTTCGGCGCGGTGGAAGGGGACCAGGTAGATGGCCGTGACGGTGTCCGGGCCGCCGTCGGGACCTGGGACCTTCTCGCGTACGACGCCCGGCTCCCGTACGCCACCGGGTTCGTCCTCGTCCTCGGTCGGCTCCGACAGTTCCGCCAGGCATTCGATGACCAGGCCCGTGTCCACCTGGAGCAGCTTCACCGCGTCGGCGATCAGCTGCTCCTCGGGGAGGAAGCAGTGGCCCTGGTCGGCGGACTGCGACAGGGCGTACTGCAGGCCCGCCTTGACGCGCTCGGGGCTGTCGTGCGGGATGCCGACGGACTGGGCGATCTTGTCGGCGGTGAGGAAGCCGATGCCCCAGACGTCGGCGGCCAGGCGGTAGGGCTGGTTCTTGACGACCGAGATCGACGCGTCGCCGTACTTCTTGTAGATGCGCACCGCGATCGACGTCGACACCTCGACGGTCTGGAGGAAGAGCATGACCTCCTTGATCGCCTTCTGCTCCTCCCAGGCGTCGGCGATCTTCTTGGTGCGCTTGGGACCGAGGCCCGGGACCTCGATGAGGCGCTTGGGCTCCTCCTCGATGATCTGGAGCGTGTCCAGCCCGAAGTGCCGGGTGATGCGGTCGGCGAAGATCGGGCCGATTCCCTTGACCAGGCCGGAGCCTAGGTAGCGGCGGATGCCCTGGACGGTGGCGGGCAGGACGGTCGTGTAGTTCTCCACCGTGAACTGCTTGCCGTACTGCGGGTGGGAGCCCCAACGGCCCTCCATCCGGAGCGACTCGCCCACCTGGGCACCGAGGAGTGCGCCCACGACGGTGAGCAGATCACCGGCGCCGCGGCCGGTGTCCACCCTCGCGACCGTGTACCCGTTCTCCTCGTTGGCGTACGTGATCCGCTCGAGCACGCCCTCGACGACCGCCAGTTGCACCTGCCGGTTCCCCGCCTGATTGGACATGATCCGAAGGTACCTGTGACGACTGACAGCCGGGGCGCCGCGGCGGACAGAGGCGGGCGGACCCGCACCTCGCCCCGCTCATCTGAGCGCCGTTCATCACGATCCGGTCTCGGCATGTGGTTGAGGTCTTGATTAATGCTCGTGTAATCGATTCCAATCCTCCGTGTAATCGATTCCACGAGGAGGTGGAGCGGCGATGGCGAGCATCAAGGACGTTGCCGCCGAGGCCGGCGTATCCGTCGCCACGGTCTCGCGCGTCCTGAACGATCATCCGTCGGTCAGCGAAGACGCACGCACCCGCGTGCTGGCCGCCGTACAGACCCTGGGCTACCGCCCGAACGCCGTCGCCCGCTCCCTGCGCACCGACCAGACCCGCACCCTCGGCCTGGTCATCAGCGACGTACTCAACCCGTACTTCACCGAGCTGGCCCGCTCCGTCGAGGAGGAGGCCCGCGCCCTCGGCTACAGCGTGATCATCGGCAACGCCGACGAACGGCCGGACCTCCAGGACCACCACGTACGGACCCTGCTGGACCGGCGGATCGACGGACTGCTCGTCTCCCCCGCCGACGGCGGCTCCGCCGGGATGCTGGACGCCGCGCGCGCGGGGACGCCGATGGTCTTCGTGGACCGATGGATCCCGGGCGTGGACGTGCCCGTCGTACGGGCGGACGGCCGGACGGCGGTCCGGGATCTCGTGGCCCATCTGCACGCGCTCGGACACCGCCGGCTCGCGATCATCGCGGGACCCGGGGCGACCACCACCGGCAGCGAGCGCGTCGAGGCCTTCCGGGAGGCCATGGCCGAGCACGGGCTGCCGCTCCCGGACGCCTACATAGGCCAGGGCGACTTCCAGGCCGAGAGCGGACGGCGGGTCACCGAGGGCTTCCTCGACCTGTCCGAGCCGCCCGAGGTCGTCTTCGCCGCCGACAACCTGATGGCGCTCGGCGCACTGGACGCGATCCGCGCGCGCGGACTGCGGGTTCCCGAGGACATCGCGCTCGCGGCGTTCGACGACATCCCGTGGTTCGTGCACACCGATCCGCCGATCACCGCGGTCGCCCAGCCGACCGGCGAGCTGGGGCGGGCCGCTGTACGCGCGCTCGTCGACCGGATCGAGGGCCGCCCCCCGCAGTCGGTCACCCTCGCCGCCCGTCTCGTCGTCCGCCGCTCGTGCGGCGAACCGGCCCCCACCCCGCACTCCCCCGTAACGAACAGGAGTAAGCCGTGAGCAACCAGGACGAGTTGCTGCGCATCGAGGGCATCCGAAAGACCTTCCCCGGCGTGGTCGCGCTCGACAGCGTCGACTTCGATCTGCGCCGCGGCGAGGTGCATGTGCTGCTCGGCGAGAACGGTGCCGGCAAGAGCACGCTCATCAAGATGCTCTCGGGCGCCTACCAGCCCGACTCCGGGCGCGTCCTCGTCGAGGGCGAGGAGGTGCGCATCCACGGTGCGCAGGACTCCGAGCGCCTCGGGATCGCGACCATCTACCAGGAGTTCAACCTCGTTCCCGATCTGACGGTCGCCGAGAACATCTTCCTGGGACGGCAGCCGCGCCGCTACGGGTTGATCGACCGGAAGACGATGGAGGCCGAGGCCGCCGAACTGCTGGAGCGGGTCGGGGTCAGCGTCTCCCCGCGCGCGCGGGTGCGTGAACTCGGTATCGCACGTCTCCAGATGGTCGAGATCGCGAAGGCGCTGAGCCTGAACGCCCGCGTTCTGATCATGGACGAGCCGACCGCGGTGCTCACCTCCGAAGAGGTCGAAAAACTCTTCGCCATCGTGCGCCAGCTGCGCGAGGACGGTGTCGGCATCGTCTTCATCACGCACCACTTGGAGGAGATCGCCGCCCTGGGGGACCGGGTCACCGTCATCCGGGACGGCAAGAGCGTCGGGCAGGTCCCCGCCTCCACCACCGAGGACGAGCTCGTGCGGCTCATGGTGGGGCGGTCGATCGAGCAGCAGTATCCACGCGTGCGGGCCACTGGTGACGACGGCTCCGGGGCCGCCCTGCTGACCGTCGAGGGGCTGACCCGTGACGGGGTCTTCCACGACGTGAGTTTCGAGGTGCGGGCCGGTGAGGTCGTCGGTATCGCGGGGCTCGTGGGGGCCGGTCGTACGGAGGTCGTACGAGCGGTCTTCGGGGCCGATCCGTACGACAAGGGGGCCGTCAAGGTCGCCGGTTCCGAGCTGCGGCGGCACGACGTGAACGCGGCGATGGCGGCCGGGATCGGGCTCATCCCCGAGGACCGCAAGGGCCAGGGGCTGCTCCTGGACGCCTCCGTCGAGGAGAACCTCGGCCTGGTCACCATGCGGGCGGCGACCCATGGCGGGCTCGTCGACCTCAAGGGCCAGCGGGAGGCCGCCGCGCGGATCGCCGAGCAGCTCGGCGTCCGGATGGCCGGCCTCGGCCAGCATGTGCGCACCCTCTCCGGCGGCAACCAGCAGAAGGTCGTCATCGGCAAGTGGCTGCTGGCCGACACCAAGGTGCTGATCCTCGACGAGCCGACCCGTGGCATCGACGTCGGCGCCAAGGTCGAGATCTACCAGCTCGTCAACGAACTGACGGCCGCCGGCGCGGCCGTCCTGATGATCTCCAGCGATCTGCCCGAGGTGCTCGGTATGAGCGACCGGGTGCTGGTGATGGCCCAGGGCCGGATCGCGGGCGAACTGTCCGCCGACGAGGCGACCCAGGACTCCGTGATGGCACTCGCCGTCAGCACACCGACCACCAACTCTGTTACCGCTGTGGAGGGCTCCCGTGGCCACTGACACGCTCAAGAGCACTACGGGCGCGAGTGGCGCCTCGGCGGTCCGCCGCCTTCTGCTCGACAACGGGGCGCTCACCGCGCTCATCGCCCTCGTCATCGCGATGTCGGCGCTGTCCGGCGACTTCCTGACGACGGACAACCTGCTCAACATCGGCGTCCAGGCGGCCGTGACCGCCATCCTCGCCTTCGGTGTGACCTTCGTGATCGTCTCGGCGGGCATCGACCTGTCGGTCGGCTCGGTCGCCGCGCTGTCCGCCACCGTCCTCGCCTGGATGGCGACTTCCCAGGGCGTCCCGGTATGGATCGCGGTGATCCTCGCGGTCGCGACCGGCATAGCGTGCGGCCTGGTCAACGGCGTCCTGATCTCCTACGGGAAGCTGCCGCCGTTCATCGCGACGCTCGCCATGCTGTCGGTGGGCCGCGGTCTGTCCCTGGTGATCTCGCAGGGCTCGCCGATCGCCTTCCCCGACTCGGTCTCGCACCTCGGTGACACCCTCGGCGGCTGGCTGCCGGTCCCTGTGCTGGTGATGGTCGTCATGGGCCTGATCACCGCCCTGATCCTGGGCCGTACGTACATCGGCCGCTCCATGTACGCGATCGGCGGCAACGAGGAGGCCGCGCGCCTCTCGGGCCTGCGGGTGAAGAGGCAGAAGCTCGCGATCTACGCGCTGTCGGGTCTCTTCGCGGCCGCCGCGGGCATCGTGCTCGCCTCCCGCCTGTCCTCGGCGCAGCCGCAGGCCGCGCAGGGCTACGAGCTGGACGCGATCGCCGCGGTCGTCATCGGCGGCGCCTCCCTGGCGGGCGGCACCGGCAAGGCGTCCGGCACGCTGATCGGCGCCCTGATCCTCGCGGTGCTCCGCAACGGTCTGAACCTGCTCTCCGTCTCCGCCTTCTGGCAGCAGGTCGTCATCGGTGTCGTGATCGCGCTGGCGGTGCTGCTGGACACGGTGCGGCGCAAGGCCGGGACGACTCCGGTGGCCGCCGGGGCGGGTGCGCCGGGCGGCAGGGGCAAGCAGGCGGCGACGTACATCATCGCGGCCGTGGTCGCGGCGGCCGTCGTCGGTGCGATGTCCTTCCTGCACAACGGCTCCTCGTCGGCGACCAAGAAGGTGGGCCTGTCCCTCTCCACCCTGAACAACCCGTTCTTCGTGCAGATCAAGTCGGGTGCCCAGCAGGAGGCGAAGAAGCTCGGCGTGGACCTGACCGTCACGGACGCGCAGAACGACGCCTCGCAGCAGGCCAACCAACTCCAGAACTTCACCAGTTCGGGTCTCGGCTCGATCATCGTCAATCCGGTGGACTCGGACGCGGCGGGCCCGGCGGTCCGCTCCGCGAACAAGGCGGGCATCCCCGTCGTCGGCGTGGACCGGGGCGTGAACAAGGCCGACACGGCCGCGCTGGTCGCCTCCGACAACATCGCGGGCGGCAAGCTGGGCGGCAAGGGCAAGATCGTGATCCTGCAGGGTCTGGCCGGAACGTCCGCGAGCCGTGAGCGCGGCGCGGGCTTCGCCGAGGGTCTGAAGGCCTACCCGGGCATCGAGGTCGTCGCCCGGCAGCCCGCGGACTTCGACCGCACCAAGGGCCTCGACGTGATGACGAACCTGCTTCAGGCGCACCCCGACATCCAGGGTGTCTTCGCGGAGAACGACGAGATGGCTCTCGGCGCGATCAAGGCGCTCGGCTCCAAGGCCGGCACGTCGGTCTCGGTCATCGGCTTCGACGGCGAACCGGACGGCCTGAAGGCGGTCAAGGACGGCACGATGTACGCGTCCGTGGCCCAGCAGCCGACGGAGCTCGGCCGGATCGCGGTGGAGAACGCGCTCAACGCCGCCGAGGGCAAGAAGGTCGAGAAGACGGTGATGGTGCCGGTGAAGGTGGTAACGAAGGAGAATGTGGCCGGCTTCGGCGGATGACCTGAGCGGGCCGCCCGGCGGCGCGCCGCGGACGACCTCCGCGCGCCGCCGGGCGGCCCGCCCTGTTGCTTCGACTCACCTTCATGACTCACCTTCATAGGGAGAAAGTTCATGTACGACTACGACCTGCTGGTCGTGGGATCGGCCAACGCCGACCTGGTGATCGGGGTCGAGCGGCGGCCCGCGGCCGGCGAGACGGTGCTCGGCTCCGACCTGGTCGTCCACCCGGGCGGCAAGGGCGCCAACCAGGCGGTCGCCGCCGCCCGCCTCGGAGCCCGTACGGCGCTGCTGGCCCGGGTCGGCGACGACGCGCACGGGCGGCTGCTGCTCGACTCGCAGCGGGCGGCCGGGGTCGACACGGCGGGCGTGCTCGTCGGCGGGGCGCCGACCGGGGTCGCGCTGATCACGGTGGATCCCTCCGGGGACAACAGCATCGTGGTCTCGCCGGGTGCCAACGGCCGCCTCACACCCGAGGACGTACGGTCCGCCGGAAACCTCCTGGCGTCCTCCCGGGTGGTCTCGGCACAGCTGGAGATCCCGCTGGAGACGGTCGTGGAGGTCGTACGGAATCTCGCTCCCGGCAGCCGATTCGTACTGAACCCGTCGCCGCCGCGCGCGCTGCCCGCCGAGGTGCTCGCGGCCTGCGATCCGCTGATCGTGAACGAGCACGAGGCGCGGGTGATCGTCGGCACGGATCTCGGGGACTCCCCGGAGGACTGGGCGTCCGCCCTGCTCGCCCTCGGCCCGCGCTCTGTGGTGATCACGCTGGGCGCGCGGGGCGCGCTGGTGGCTTCCGCCGAGGGCGCCGCGCGGGTGCCGTCGGTGAAGGTGGAGACGGTGGACACGACGGGCGCGGGGGACGCGTTCACGGCGGCACTGGCGTGGCGGCTGGGGCTCGAAGAGCCGCTCGCCGAGGCGGCCGCGTACGCCGCCCGCGTCGGTGCGGCGGCGGTCACCCGCGCCGGCGCGCAGGAGTCCTTCCCGACGGCCGAAGAGGTCGCGTCGCTATGAAGAAGGCCGGAATCCTGAACCGCCATCTGTCGGGCGCGCTGGCCGAGCTGGGCCACGGGGACGGGGTGCTCGTCTGCGATGCGGGGATGCCCATCCCCGCCGGTCCGCGCGTCGTGGACCTGGCCTTCCGGGCCGGGGTGCCGTCCTTCGCCGAGGTGCTCGACGGGCTGCTGGAGGAACTCGTGGTGGAGGGTGCCACGGCCGCGCGCGAGGTCCGCGGGGCGAACCCGGAGGTGACGGCCCTGCTGGACGCCCGTTTCCCCACGCTGTCGACGGTCTCCCACGAGGAACTGAAATCGCTGTCGGCGGGCGCGAAGCTGATCGTCCGCACGGGAGAGGCGCGGCCGTACGCGAATGTGCTGCTGCGGTGCGGGGTGTTCTTCTGACCCGACGCCCGACAGGTCGGCACGGTGCCCGACAGGTCGGCACGGTGCCCGACAGGATCGGCACAGTGCCCGACAGGATCGGCACAGTGCCCGACATGCTTCGAGGGGCCCGGTCCGTCGACCAGGCCCCTCGGTTTTCCCCTCCAACATCAGAACCCCCGCGATCCCCCCGGATCCCCCTCCAGAAGTCCTGATGCCAAGTACGACACGCGGGGCGGGGGAAGGGTTGCACGGCCTTCCGGGATTTTTTCGGGATGCCTCCACGCATGCGTGAATCCGGTTCCTCTTTCGAGGACGACGTACTCGGCGAACTGGGCGACGGCAAGCTCCAGGAGATCGCGGGGCTGCTGGGGACCGACACGGCGGGCGCCCAGGAGGTGGTCGGGACCACGGTCTCGGCACTCGCCGGCCCCGTACAGGAGGAGGCTGCGGCGGCGCCCGAGGAGGAGGTCCCGCTCCAGGGCGTGTCCACCCTGGGCGGGTTCGCCACCGGCGGCCTCATGGCCGGGGTGCTGGCCAAGGTGAGCAAGCCGGTCGCGAACGCCGTCGCCAAGAAGACGGGCATCCCGGCGGCCACGGTCACCCGTGTCATCGAGATGCTCGTCCCGGTCGTACTGACGGTCCTCAGCAAGCGGGCGGCACGCAAGAAGTGACGGCGGCCGGCCGACCGGCTACCCGGCGTGCTCCACGAACCGTGCCGCCGTCTCCGCCAGCACCTCCCGCCCGTCCCGCGCCCACAACCCGTCGTTGAACAGCTCGACCTCGATCGGCCCGGAGTAGCCCGCCGCCTCGACGTACCCCCGCCACTCCCGCATGTCGATCGAACCGTCGCCGATCTGACCGCGACCGTTGAGCACGCCTTCGGGCAACGGAGTCGTCCAGTCGGCGAGCTGGAAGGTGTGGATACGGCCGCCGGCACCCGCGCGGGCGATCTGGGCGGGAGCCGTGTCGTCCCACCAGATGTGGTACGTGTCGACGGTGACGCCCACCTGGTCCGCGGGAAAGCGTTCCGCCAGGTCCAGGGCCTGGGCGAGGGTGGAGACGACACAGCGGTCCGCGGCGTACATGGGGTGGAGGGGCTCGATGGCCAGCCGCACGCCCCGCTCGGCGGCGTACGGGCCCAGCTCCCCCAACGCGTCGGCGATCCGCTCCCGCGCGCCGTGCAGGTCCTTCGAGCCGGCCGGCAGCCCCCCGGAGACCAGGACCAGGGTGTCCGTACCGAGGGCCGCGGCCTCGTCGATGGCCGCGCGGTTGTCGTCCAGGGCGCGGGCCCGCTCCCGCGGGTCGATCGCCGTGAAGAAGCCACCGCGGCAGAGGGTGGTGACGGCCAGACCCGCGTCGCGGACGAGTTTGGCGGTGGCGTCGAGGCCGTACGACTGGACGGGTTCACGCCAGAGGCCGACGCCCGGAATTCCCAGCTCCAGGCAGGACTCGACCAGTTCGGGCATCGATAGTTGCCTGACCGTCATCTGGTTGATGGAGAAGCGGGCGAGGCTCATGGGGTCACTCCGTACAGGGCCAGCAGGGTCTTCATGCGCGTCTCGGCGAGTTCCGGGCTCGGGAACAGGCCCAGGGTGTCCGCCAGCTCGTACGCCCGCGTGAAGTGCGGCAGCGAGCGGGCCGACTGGAGGCCGCCGACCATCGTGAAGTGGGACTGGTGGCCGGCCAGCCAGGCCAGGAAGACGACGCCCGTCTTGTAGAAGCGGGTCGGGGCCTGGAAGAGATGGCGGGAGAGCTCGACGGTCGGATCGAGGAGTTCACGGAAGCCCTTGACGTCACCGGTGTCGAGGACCCGTACCGCCTCCGCCGCGAGCGGGCCCAGCGGGTCGAAGATGCCGAGCAGGGCGTGGCTGAAGCCCTGTTCGTCGCCCGCGATCAGCTCGGGGTAGTTGAAGTCGTCGCCCGTGTAGCAGCGCACGCCCTGCGGGAGGCGGCGGCGTAGGTCGACCTCCCGTTGGGCGTCGAGGAGGGAGACCTTGATGCCGTCGACCTTGTCCGGGTGGGCCGCGATGACCTCCAGGAAGACGTCCGTCGCCGCGTCCAGGTCACCCGACCCCCAGTAGCCCTCAAGGGCCGGGTCGAACATGGGGCCGAGCCAGTGCAGGATCACGGGCTCGGACGCCTGGCGGAGCAGATGCCCGTAGACCTCCAGGTAGTCCTCGGGCCCCTTCGCGGTCGCCGCCAGCGCCCGGGAGGCCATGAGGATGGCCTGCGCCCCCGACTCCTCGACGAGGGCGAGCTGCTCCTCATAGGCCGTTCGCACCTCCTCCGACGAGGCCGGCCCGGCGAGCTGATCGGTGCCGACACCGCACGCGATACGGCCCCCGACCGCCTTCGCCTCCGCCGCCGACCGGCGGATGAGTTCCGCCGCGCCGGCCCAGTCCAGGCCCATCCCGCGCTGCGCGGTGTCCATCGCCTCGGCGACGCCGAGCCCGTGGGACCACAGGTGGCGGCGGAAGGCGAGGGTGGCGTCCCAGTCGACGGCGGCGGGCGAGTCGGGCGAGACGTCCGCGTACGGGTCGGCGACGACATGCGCGGCCGAGAAGACCGTACGGGAGGTGAAGGGTGCACCGGTGGTGAGGGCGAGTGGGACGGCACGCGGCTCATAGGCCCTCAACGCGCCGTTCTTGTCCGGCAGCCGAAGGGTCACAGCGAGATCTCCGGCACGTCGAGACGGCGGCCCTCGGCCGAGGACTTCAGCCCCAGTTCGGCGAGCTGGACGCCGCGGGCGCCGGCGAGGAGGTCCCAGTGGTAGGGGGCGTCGGCGTACACATGCCGCAGGAACAGCTCCCACTGCGCCTTGAAGCCGTTGTCGAACTCGGCGTTGTCGGGGATCTCCTGCCACTGGTCGCGGAAGGAGTAGGTGGCCGGGATGTCGGGGTTCCAGACCGGCTTGGGGGTCGCGGAGCGGTGCTGGACGCGGCAGTTGCGCAGGCCTGCCACCGCCGAGCCCTCCGTGCCGTCCACCTGGAACTCGACGAGCTCGTCGCGGTTGACGCGGACGGCCCAGGAGGAGTTGATCTGGGCGATCGCGCCGCCTTCGAGTTCGAAGATGCCGTACGCGGCGTCGTCGGCCGTGGCGTCGTAGGGCTTGTCCTGCTCGTCCCAGCGCTGCGGGATGTGGGTGGCGGTGAGCGCCTGGACGGAGGTGACCCGGCCGAACAGCTCGTGGAGCACGTACTCCCAGTGCGGGAACATGTCGACGACGATGCCGCCGCCGTCCTCCGCGCGATAGTTCCAGGAGGGCCGCTGGGCGCTCTGCCAGTCGCCCTCGAAGACCCAGTAGCCGAACTCCCCGCGGATGGACAGGATCCGTCCGAAGAAGCCCCCGTCGATGAGCCGCTTGAGTTTCAGCAGCCCCGGGAGGAAGAGCTTGTCCTGCACGACCCCGTGCTTGATGCCTTTCTCGTGGGCGAGGCGGGCCAGCTCCAGGGCGCCGTCGAGGCCGGTGGCGGTGGGCTTCTCGGTGTAGATGTGCTTGCCCGCGGCGATGGCCTTCTTGATGGCCTCCTCGCGGGCGGAAGTCACCTGGGCGTCGAAGTAGAGGTCCACGGTCGGGTCGGCGAGGACCTCGTCCACGTCCGTCGACCAGTGCTCCAGGCCGTGCTGCTCGGCGAGCGCCTTCAGCGCGTGCTCGCGGCGGCCGACGAGAACCGGCTCGGGCCACAGCACCGTGCCGTCGCCGAGGTCGAGGCCGCCCTGGTCGCGCAGGGCGAGAATCGAGCGGACGAGGTGCTGGCGGTAGCCCATGCGCCCCGTCACGCCGTTCATGGCGATTCGCACCGTCTTGCGTGTCACGTGATTCCCTTCGTACGCGGGTTCCGCGCCGCGTACGCCCCACTGGTGAACGTGACAGCAAGCGCTTTCTACTCAAGAAGAAGTTAGCCTCTGTCGAGCCGATTGGACAAGACCATACGGACGACGAGATGTTCGACCGTCCGGACGGCTGGACGTAGGGGGCGTGGCACGGTCGGATGGAGCACTACGAGCAGTACGAGCAGTACGAGCAGTACGAGCAGTACGAGCACGACGGGTACGACGGGTACGGCAGGCCAAAGAGCACAGCGAGCACGAGAAGCACGATGAGGTGCTACGAGATGCGTGACCGGAGGACGACGAGATGACCGTGACCCTGGCGGACGTGGCGGCGCGGGCGCAGGTCTCGCCCGCGACCGTGTCCCGGGTGCTGAACGGGAACTATCCCGTCGCGGCGTCCACGCGCGAGCGGGTACTGCGCGCGGTGGACGACCTGGACTACGTGCTGAACGGGCCCGCGAGTTCGCTGGCCGCCGCCACCTCCGACCTGGTCGGCATCCTGGTGAACGACATCGCCGACCCCTTCTTCGGGATCATGGCGGCCGCGATCCAGTCGGAGATCGGCGGCCCCGGAGGGCGTGCGGGCGGCGAACGGCTCGGGGTCGTGTGCAACACCGGCGGCTCCCCGGAGCGTGAGCTGACCTACCTCACGCTCCTTCAGCGCCAGCGCGCCGCCGCGGTCGTCCTGACGGGCGGTGCCGTCGAGGACGCGCCGCACGCGGCGGCGGTCGCGGCGAAGCTGCGCAAGCTCGGGGACGCGGGGACCCAGGTGGTCCTGTGCGGACGGCCGCCCGCGCCCGACGCCCCCGAGGCGATCGCGCTCACCTTCGACAACCGGGGCGGCGGCCAGCAGCTCACCGAGCACCTGATCGGGCTCGGCCACCGCCGGCTCGGCTACATCGCGGGCCCTGAGGAGCGGACGACGACCCGGCACCGACTGGAGGGGCACCGCGCCGCGCTGGCCGCGCACGACATCGAGGACGATCCGCGCCGCACGGTGCACGGACGCTACGACCGTCGCGCCGGCTACGAGGCGACGCTCGAACTCCTGCGCCGCGACCCGTCGTTGACGGCTGTCGTCGCCGCCAACGACACCGTCGCCCTCGGCGCGTGCGCCGCGCTGCGCGAGGCGGGCCTGCGTATCCCCGACGACGTGTCCGTCGCCGGCTTCGACGACCTCCCCTTCAGCATCGACGCGGTACCCGCGCTGACGACGGTGCGGTTGCCGCTGTCGGAGGCGGGGGCCCGGGCCGGCCGCATCGCGATGGGCCGCGAGGAGCCGCCGCCGGGCGGGATCGCGACGGTGCGGGGGGAATTGATGGTGCGGGGCTCTACGGGGGTGCCGCGGGCCTGAACGGGGGTTTTCGCCCCCGCCGCCCCTACCCGTCCCATCCCTACCTGGGGGCTCCGCCCCCAGACCCCCGCGGTGCGTTCTTCGGGTGCGTCTCAACCTGAGCGCGGCTGAGGACACGGTGTTCACCGAGGCCGAGCGGGCGCCCTTGGAACTGGC
>NZ_JBEYFS010000076.1:0-47978 GCF_040634475.1 Streptomyces sp. NPDC007095 | reverse complement strand
AGTTGCTCAGGAAGGCGGTGTACGGGATCTTCAGGTCGCTCATCATCCTGAGGAACGCGGGGTCCTTCCGCCTCCGCTGGGGAGATCTCGGACGTGATCGCGATCTTCTCGCCCGGCTTGCGGCGACGGCGCTGCAGGAGCCGACGCAGCGCGAGCGCCCCGGTGACCGCGGCCGCCAGGAGCGCGCCGGCGCCGAGGACGGTACGCAGCTGCAGTGTGCCGCTTGCCGGGGATGAGGCGGGTTCCTGGGGTGCCGTAGCCGTGGGGGAGGGAGCATCGGATGCGGACGGCTCGGCGGTCGCCGATTCGGGGGCGCTCGCGCTGGGGCGCGGCGCCGCGGGTCCGGCCCCGTGCTCCTGGCCAGGCTGGTGTGTGGGACGGCTGGACGGTGTGCTGGGCGCGGATGTCTGTGGTGCGGGCGCGGTGGACTGGCTTGGCGCGGGAACCTGCGTGTCTGTGTGGTCGGCGCCGGGCTTGTGCCCGCTGCGGGGAGCTTTGGTGCTCGGCGGGGTGCTCGACGTGCCGGCGCTCTCGCCCTGGGCGGGCTTCTCGTGCCGCTCGCCTTGTGCGCCGGGCACGGTGACCTGCTGGCCCGGGTAGATCACATCCGGGTTGGTGATCTCTGGCAGGCCGTGCGGCTGGGGTTTGCCCTGGCTGGCTTCGAAGAGCTTCGGCCACTCAGCACCGTCGCCGAGCTCCTTCTGGGCGATCTCCGACAAATAGTCGCCGGGCTGTACCGTGACGGTCGCCCCGCGCTCGCCGTCGGCATCCGGAGCACTCCTATTGAGTTGTGTCCGGTCGCCTCCCGCCTGCGTGCTGTCTGGGCTGACGGATGGTGTGGCAGGGACGGCATCGGAGGGCAGCGTGATGACCGCGCCCTTGGGTAGGTACTGGTCGCCGGCGGCGAGGCCAGGGGTGTCGGGGTTGAGGGCGGCGATGTCCTGCCATCGTTGTCCGCTGCCGAGGTACTTCTCCGCCAGGTCCCATGGCAGCTCGGTGGACGAGCTGACGGTGTGTGTCGGGCCGTTGGTGCTCTCGGCCGATGGGGACGGGGAGGACGTGGCGCTGGCCGTGCTGGTGCTGGTGCTGGCCGTCTGGGTGGCGGTCACCGCGTGGGCGGGCGCCGAGGTCGCCGCGGAGGCGGCGGTCGGCGCAAGGAGCACGATCCCGCCGACGAGGAACGAGGCCATGGACTGCAGGCCGCCCAGGCCGCGCAGGCGCGGGGCGGAGCGGCGCCGCGCGACGGCGACGACCTCCAGGGCCACCGAGAAGGTGAACGCGGCCCAGGCCACCCAGCCGATGCAGGTGATGGCGGTGAAGAAGAGGGTGCCGTCGTCCGGGCGGAGCAGGACGTCGATGCCGCCGGACAGGTCGGTGGGCTGCGTGCCGACGAGCAGCAGCACGTACGGGGTGCCGACGAGCAGGGCAACGAGCAGGGCGAGGCCGAGCAGCGCGCGCCCCACGGCGCCGACGGTGCGCAGGGGGCCGGGGGTTCGGTAGGCCATGGTGGGGCTCAGCCTCCAGCCTGGGTCTGCAGATGTGCGGTCGCGGTGCCGGTCACGTTGATGGTTCCCTTGCCGATCAGCTGCGCGAAGTAGGTGTTGTAGGTGTCGTGGACGGTGACCGTCATGGTCTGTCCGTCGTCGGTGATCTGGACGTCGCCTTGCACGCCGGCGGCGGCGAGGTAGTCCTGGGCGGCGGCCTGGGCGGCGTCCGGGTCGATGGTGATGGCGGTGCCCTCGATCGCCTGGGCGGGGTCGAGTTGCTGTCCGGCAGTGCGGGCGGCCTCCTGGGCGAGGGATTCCGCGCGGTTGGAGGCGTTGAGTGCCCCGCCGCCGTCGACGAGCAGGCCCATGACCATCAGCAGTCCCACGGTGGTCACGGCGAAGAACAACGACATCGAGCCGTCGTCGCGGCGCGCACGCAGCGCGGCGAGACGGCTCCTCAGCACAGCAATCAAGATCACTAGCGGGCCCTGTAGGTGTCGATCGGGCTGGTCCAGGACGCGGTGATCGTCTTGGCTCCGGGCAGGCCGGGCACGCCGATGTCGGACAGGTTCGCGGTGCACGAGATCGTCGCGGTGACCGTGGCGGCTTCGCCGACGGCGGTGGCGTAGCCGGAGGTGTCGATGGCAACGCTGGAGGTCTGGCAGGTGACGCCGTCGCCGTCGAGGCTGCGGGTGACCGCTTCCTGGGCTGCCGTCTGCGCGGTGCCGGCGTCGCGCTCGAGGGAGGCGGCACGGGCTGCCGCGTGGGCAGCGGCGTCGACCGCGCCCTTCGCATCGGTGACCCGGCCGAAAGCGATCATGAGGCCGAGGATGATGATCAGGACGGGTGCGAGGACCGCGGTCTCCAGTGCGTAGCTGCCCCGGTCCTGGCGCAGCCATCGGAGCAGGCGGGGGCGCGTCACGGGTTGGTCCAGCGTTCGACCGGTCCGTCGGCGTGCTGGGTGACGTGCAGCGTGAGGCCGGGGACCAGAGTGGCAACGTCACCGGTGACGGTGATGCGGATCTGCTGGGCGGTGCTGCCGCTTGCCGAGACCTGGGCGTCTTTCACGGAGCCGCCGAAGCGGGCGAGGTATTCCTGGGCCTGACTCACGCCGTCGCCTTCGCCGGCGCCGAACTGCCGTCCGGCGTCCACGCCTTGCCGTGCGGCGGACTGGGCGACCTTGCGGGCGTGGTAGTACAGGCCGACCTGGATGGTGGTGAAGGCGAGCGCGAGCACCACGAGGGCCAGGGTGGCCAGTTCGAGGCCCAGCACGCCGTCGTCCCTGCGGCGGATGCGTGCGCGGATGGCCTTGAGGTGCCGTGATCGGCTTGCCACCGTTTCCCCCTCGGTCGTCGTCGGTGTGGTGTCTGGTCGCGTGTGGTCAGCCGCCGTTGATGATGCCGATCTTTTCCAGGAGTTTGGCGCGGATGGCCGCGACGAGCAGGCCCGCGCCGACGAGCAGGGCGCCGGCGAGGACGGCGAGTTCGGTGCTGGTGGCACCTCTGTCGCGGGCGGTGCGCAGCTGCTCGGCGCGGGCGCGGATCCATACGGTGAGGAGCTGGATGTCCATGAGGGGTTGGTCTCCTTCGGTCGCCAGGTCAGCTGGCGAGGATCGTGTTGACGATCGGGATCATGACGAAGGCCAGCATGAGGATCACGGCGAGGGTGACCGGGAGGACCATCGCCGCGGAGGCCTCGTTGGCCTGTGCTTTGGCGTCGGACAGCAGTGCGATGCGCAGCTGGCGGGCCTGGGACTGCAGGGTGGTGTAGACGGCGGCGCCGTCTCCGGCCAGGGCCAGGGTGTCGGCGGGCCGGGTCAGTTCGGGGATGTCGAGTTCCTCGCCGAGCTGCTTGAGGGCGTCCCACGGGGTAACGCCGGCGAGCTCGGCGTGGTCGAAGACCTGACGCATCCGCTGGAAGATCCAGCCGTCGCCGACCTCGGCGGTCTGGGTCAGCGCCTGCCCGGCGCCGCTGTTGGCGACCCGGGCCAGCGCGACACGCTCGAGATACGAGGCGGCCGCATGCCGCACGATGAGGCGGGCAGCGGCCGCGTCGCGCTTGACGTCCTGCCCTGGGCTGAACCAGAACAGCGCACCGAGCAGCAGCGAGACGCCGGCCGGGATGGCGAACGGGAACGGTGTGCCGGCGAAGGCGAGCATCGCCTGCAGCAGCTGGGGGGCGAGCAGCCCGTACAGGGCGAACAGGACCCGCTTGCCGAGGTGTTCGGCCGGAGAGATCCGCAGCAGTCTGAGGTCGCTGAGCGGCAGGCGGATACGGACGCCGAACTCGTCGAGCAGCCGGGCGCCGACCCGCTCCGGCACGCCGCGCGCACCGGGCGGCGCGGCGACGGGCATGGCATTGGTGAAGTGGGCGGCGTCGAGGCGCTCCAGGACGCTGGCCAGGTCCGGCTTGGTGGGCAGGGCGGCGCGTACGGCGAGGCCGATCATCACGCCCGCTGCGGCCGCGGGCAGCACCGCGTTCATGGGGATCATCGTGTCTCCCCTTCCAGGACAGCCAGGTGGGAGGGCAGCGGGTCGAGCAGGCGCGGGTCGGGCTTTGTGCGGGCGATACGGCGCAGCCACGACAGCGTCCACGCGAACAGGCCGCCCAGGACAATCAGCGCGACCTGTCCAACCGGGCTGGCATACCAGCCGGACCAGGCGTTGTTGAGCATGCAGCCCAGGACGACGATGCAGATGACGAGGGAGACCTGGCGGGAGGACTTGCGGACGGAGGCGCGGTCGGCTTCGACGTCGCGGGCGTCGGCGGCCTGCTGGTGGATGGTCACCGCGAGCGCTTCGAGAGCGTCGGCCAGGCCGGGGCCCTTGTAGACGGCGTGGCTCTGGAAGAGCAGCACGACGTGGTCGGAGACGCCGTCGGCGAGCTCGTCCGCGAACATCGCGAACGCGAGATGGGCGTCCATGCCAGTGCGCAGCCGGTCGGCCAGGCGTTGCACGTTGCCCGCGATCGGGCCGGGTGCATTCTTCGCCGACGCCCGAACGGTCTGGGTCAGCGAGATACCCGCGGTGTGGACGCCGGCGAGGTGGTTGAGCCACTGAGCAAGCGCTTCAAGGCGTTCGATGCGGGCCTGTGCGGCGCCGCCTGGGTGCAGCACGAAGGGCAGACCAAGGACGGCAGCGCCGGCGAGCAGGCCGTGCACGGGCCAGCCCGTGTACGCCCATACCAGCAGGGTGACGACGGCGGCTGTGATGACCAGGTGGCGCCAGCGGCGCTGCCAGCTCTCGGGCAGTTCGGCCTTGGCACGGCGCATCCGGGCGGCGATGCGGGAGGGCGGTTTGACGGGGTCGGGGATGCGGCCGCGAAGTTCGCGGGCGGTGGCGATCGCGGCGATGACTGCCAGCACGGCGCAGCAGGCCGCGACCAGGGCGAGCTGAGACGTTGTCACTGGTCTCTCCGGGGCGGTGTGATCCGGTACGGGACAAGGTGGCGGCCGGTCATCGTCGTCCCACCGTCTGCAGGGGCTCTCCCCACCAGCCGTGCGGGTTCTCGGCAAGCCACGAGCGGGCGATCAGGCCGGTGCGCTCCAGTTCGTCGATGAAGGACGGCATGTTCTGGTAGATCGCGCGCGGGTCGCCACCGCCCGGGGCGAACAGCTCGGTGGTGGTGGGCCGTCCGGCCTCGCCGACGACGTCGTGAATCTCGTAGATGTGGGAGACGAAGCGGTGCTTGCGGCCGCCGACACCGGTTTCGTCGAGGTAGGTGAGGTAGACAACGACGTCGATCGCGGAGGCGATGAGGTGATGGGCGGCCTCGGTGGCCATGCCGGCCTCGGTGCACAACTGCACCAGGCGGGAGACGATGGCATGCGGGCGGCGCACGTGCATGGTGCACATCGACCCGGAACCGCCGGCGGACATCGCCTGCAGCATGGGCACGATCTCGGTGGAGCGGACCTCGCCGACGATGACGCGGGTGGCGTTGTAGCGCAGCGCCGTCGCGAACATGTCCGCGATGCTGACCTCCCCGGCGAGACGGTCACCCGTGCTGCGTTCACCGTTGGACTGGCGGGCTTCGAAGGCGAAAGTCACCGGGCCGGGCTTCGGGCCGGGCTCGTCCAGGTACAGCTCGCGGTCGGATTCGAGGGTCACCAGCCGTTCGGCGGGCGGGATTTCCCGGCCCAGGGCGCGCAGCAGGCTGGTCTTGCCGGCGCCCATGTCGCCGACCACGAGGACGTTCATCCGCGCCTGGACACACGCGGTGAGGAACCGCTCCAGCAGCGGGTTGATCGACCGCCACTGCACGAGCTCGCCGATGCCGTGCTGGCGGATGCGGTGCTTGCGGATGACGACCGAGGGGCGGCTGGTGAGCAGGCTCGCGGTGACACGGGAGCCGTCGGGCATCCGGAAGCCGACCATCGGCGTCGCCTGCGTCAGGGCACGCTCACCCTGGCCGGACTGGCGGGCCATCCGATTGACCCACGTGATGAGCTCGTCGTGGGAGTCGGCGACCTTGTCGATCGTGCGACGCGGGCGGTCGTAGTACTCCACGTGCGCAGTCAAACCGTCGACCATGACGTCTTCGACGCCGTCCTCGTCGAGGAGAGACTGCAGGCGTCCGCCGCGGAACATGGCGTCGTAGACCGCGGTGGCGATGCGGCCTTCCTCGTCCTGAGTCAGCGGGGTGTTGCCCTGCGCGTATTTGGCGGCCCAGTCAGCGACGGCGGTGTTGGCGAGCGAGCGGGCCAGGGCGCGCCGGTCCGGCTCGGCCAGGGTGCGCTCGGGGTCCTTCCTGCTCAGCTCGGCGGACACGTCGGCCTGAAGGGCTTCGATGACCTCCCAGCCGACCGGCAGGAGTTCCGTCGGCAGTCCGGCCAGCCGGGGAACGGCCGTGGGACTGACGGTGCCGCCGGGCACCGCGGGCGGCGCAGCCGCGGTAGGAGCCGTGGGTGGAGCGGGCCGCCGGTCGCCGAGCTTTCCGGTGAGCAGATGGGCGATGTCGTCGCGGCCCATCGGCGGGGGAATCTGCCCGTTGACGCCGGCGCGCTGGTGCGTGTCAGCCACGGCCGCCTCCCCGCTGGGCCAGCCGGTCCAGGAGGCCCGCGAGCTGCGGGTGGGCCGGCGCGCTGGGGTAGTGCTGCTGAATCTGGCGGCGAGCGGCGAGCGCCTCGAACTGCTCGGTGGCGGTGCGGGCGTAGCGCAGCAGCGGGCTGCGGGCGAAGCCGCGCGGCGGCTTCCCGCCGGAGGTGAGGTAGGCGGCAGTCTCCGGGTCCCACGGCAACGATGCCAGTACTGGGGCCTCGAGGGCCTCGGCGACCTGGTGCGAGCGGAACGGTCCGTCCTCGATGAGGAGCAGGCCGAGCGCGTCGGATCCGGAACCGTGCTCGTCGAGTTCGGCGCGCAGGGGCCGCATCAGGTGGCGGGCCAGGGTGAGGCCCTGCTCGGTGCCACGGACGGCAAGCAGCACGAGGTCGGCTCGGTGCAGGAGCGGCGCCGGGGTGAGAGTGGGGTGCAGGTGCCCGGATTCCAGGGCCAGGCGCCCGGCGTCAACGAACACGTCGTGGCCGGCGGAGTCGGCCATAACGTGCAGGACGTCAGCGAGGGCGGGCCAGGTACGGCTCAGGGATCCGGCCTGGGCCGGATCGGTCAGCCCGGGCAGCACCTTGCGGTGGCCAGACTGGCCGTCCAGCGGCCACAGGTGCGACGCGAACGCCTGGGCCAGCTCGACCGGTCCGACGCGGTCGGCGGCCGCCAGGTGGTAGAGGCCGTATCCGGCACTGATCTGGCCCCGCAGCAGCCCGGCCCGGATGGTGCCGCCGGCCGGGTCGCACTCGGCGAGCAGCGACGGACGGCTGGAGGCCAGGGTGAGAGCGAGCGCCGCGGTGGTGACGCCACAGGACTTCGCGGAGGCGATACAGGTGACGGGCATGTCAGGTGCTCCGCGGTTCACGGACCAGCGCGATGCGCCCCTGGGAGGCGCGGGTGGCCAGGACAGGGCCGTCGGTGGTGGCGACGGCAAGGTTCACGACGACGGACCCGGTGGCGTCCGGACGGGACAGCGACACGACAACCGCGTTGATCGAGGACGGGGCTGCCGCGTCGTCCTTCGTGTTGGTGTTATCGCCCTGAGCCGGAGTGGTGACGGCGAGGACCTTGTCGCCAGGGGCTAGGGTTCCGGCCGGGGCCTGGCCGCGTTTGACCAGGACGCCCACCTGCTGCCTGGTGTCACCCAGACCGGTGCCCGCTGCAAGCTGCGAGGCGAGAAGCAGTCCGCCCTTGCGCAGGTCTACGGCCGTCCGCTTGCCGACCACGGAGGCCTTGGCGGATGCCTGCAATGGGGACAGGGCGGAGTCAGTGGAGACCTCGGCCACGGTCACATCCGCCGCTGTCAGGGCCTGTCCGGCTGGCACGTCACGGGCGACGGCCAGCACCTTCGTACGGTCGCTCGCTGAGTTGACGGCCGCCGCCGCGCCCAGCGCTGCGACTACCGCAAGCACAATGCACAGGGCGGCTACCGACCAACGGCGCTCCCGCTTGACCGGTGGGGTCGTGGTGATCGGGATCTCGGGGCGGACTGCCGTGCCTTGCGGACGCGGCACTGCCGGCGCGGCGGGGGTTTCCATGACGGTGGGGCCTTCCAGGGGTTCGAGGGACGCGTGGCCAGTCAGTTGTTGAGGACCTGGACCTCGGCCACCGTGACGTCCACGGCGCTGTTACGGATCTCGGTGAGCTGGCCGGTCTGCCCGCCGCCCTGCCAGTCGATCGTCCAGGTGGAGGTCGCTGTGACGTGGTACTTGCCCGAGGACTGGGCGGAGGACGGCTGTTCGTAGCGGTGGCCGCAGTCCGGGGAGGGCTGCTTTCCGTATGCCGCCTTGTACGGGGTTCCGGCGGTGGTGCAGGTGACGGTGTTGCCGTCGCCCATCGTCCACACGATCTTCGTGACGTGGGCGGTCGCGGTGACGGTGACAGCGCCCGCCGAGGCGCTCTTGCTCTGTGGGCCGTACGTCTCCGCTGACTTCGTGTCCCATAGGTAGACCGGCATGCCGACAACGCCTTTGCCACCTGGTTTGGGAGTTATGCCGATCTCCGGGCCCAGAAGGGTCATCTGTTTCACGGCTTGTTGGGCCAGCTGGGCCGGGTCGACGGCTGCGGCGGTCGGGTCGGTTGCCGAGTACACCGTGCCGCCCGCCAACGGGTTCCCCGGGCAGGTGACGTTGTAAAACGCGCCTTTGTCACCCGGCTTCCAGTCGGCGGGCACGCCAGTCGCCAGCCGCGCTCTGGCCGGATCGGGCTGCGGGTTCATGAGTAGCCAATAGCAGCCGTCTGCCGAGTTGAAGTTGCCCATGCCGGGCCTCGAACACGGGACCGTCTGACCGCGGACCCCGCAGACACGCTTCCCGCCGCTCGTCGTGCCGGAACCGGACGGTTTGCTGCCTGCGGGTGAACCAGGGTCCTGGGCGGTGATGTCGCATTTCAGCTGGTCCGGGGGGCAGTCCACGCCGCCTCCCGGGCCCCCGGCTGCCGCGACGCCGGCCGAAGCGCCCAGCAGGACAAGGACCAGCGTCCCTAAGGAGGTTGTACGACGTGCTCTCAGCATGTGCGCCCCCGGTCGATTTCGGTCGTCCAGATGATCCACTTGCCGTTCGAGTTGATCGCGGTCGCGTTGTACACCACCCGGACGGGCGCCGTCCCGACCGGGACCTTCTTGCCTGTCTTCACGTTCACTTCGTCGTAGTGACTGGTGTCCACGCAGTCAGCGATGGTCGCCTTCATCGGCTTCGCTGCGGTGTCGATACCGGTGATCTCAGGCGAGTTAACGGGCTCGCCCTTCAACACCGTGCCGTGGTCCTGGTAATAGATAAGCGTCGCCTTGATGTTGGACAGCGCCTTGTTGCCGGCGTAGTCCTCGAGCTTCGAGTCGAGCTTCGCCGTGGCGTACGTCCGGTTTCGTGCCTTCCACATGTTGCGGTAGGTGTCGAGGACCGCCGTTTTCTCCGCGGCATTGGGATCGACTGACTGCGTTGCCGACGGGGTGGCCGACTGCTTCGGACTGGCATCATTGCTGCCCGAGGAACAACCGGTTGTGACCGTGAGCACGGCCAGGGCCAGAAGCAAAACCGCGGTCCGGTGATGATTCCGGACGCGAACCGCCGAATGAGCAGTCGGTCGTGCGGAGCCTGCCACTCTTCCTCCCCGTATGGTTCGATTCACTGCTGGCGGAGGCGTGCCACATTGGACCACCCCGGTGGGCAGCGTGATCGAGCTGCCATGGTGCGTTTGCGTAGCGAGAAGGTTACGCATATGCCAGATGGTTTCTGTCTGAATTAGCCAACAACATGGGTAACTTGGCTTAATTTCAGTCACATCCTGTCTTTGCAATCGCCAATCATCCTTGTCGGCGTTCTCCCAGTGCAGCCTTTTGGTGCTGGTGTGCGTCAGCCATGCATGTGGCGCCTCAGGCGGCCTGGATCGTGCACTTTGGAACATCACAGCTCGGTCCACGGCCGTGGCTTCCCGCCGGCTAGTGGTACCCACTGCGGTGCGGTCGGGCCGTGGGTTTCGAGGTCGTTGAGGATTGCGGCGCCGAGGGGTACTTCGCGGGCCAGGGCGGCGACGAGCGGGTGCTGTGTGGTCATGGCTTGCAGGTCGCTGATCCGGTTGGCCAGTACGTGCGGTGTCGCGCCGGTCAGGATGAACAGCACCCGTGGGAAGACCGGATACCAGCGCAGCCAGGCCGCCCCTGCTCCGGCTTGCTGGCGTCGTGAGCGTGCGCGGCCGATGGGCTGCGGTTCGTACGACCACAGCCGCGCGTACTCGATCAGCTTTGATGCCAGGCGTTCGCTGCCCATGGTGGCGCGGTCGACTTCGATGAACGCCCTTAGTTTCGTGCGCTGTTCACTGCCGGCGAGGGTGTAGTGCATGACCGCGTCGGCGATGACTTTCTCGCCGTCGCTGAGGGGGTGGGAGACCTCGGGTGTCCAGTCCAGGTGGCCGTGCTCGTCACCGCGGCGGCGGGCGTCGGCGACGAAGGCCAGGTGGGAGCGGACCACGGTGAGGGTGTGCGGGGTGCGCAGGGAGGCGGCTGTCGCCGAGGTGATGGGGTAGGGGGGACGGCCGCGCAGCGCCGGCCAGTCCCGGGTGAGGCGGGCGCCGTCGGGGGTCAGGAACCAGGCGCGGGACCGGTTGGACTGCGGCAGCACCGTGTAGTCGAGCAGGCCTTTGCGGCGCAGCCTGTTGAGCGGGGTGGAGAGGGTCTGCCGGGTCGCGTGGGGCCGCAGGAGAGTGTGGAGCTGGCTGGTGGTGGCCATGCGGTGCTGGGCGAGCGCGGCCAGGAGCTGGTGCGGCAGTGGCTCGACGGGACTGGGCACGAGCCCGGACGGCTCGGAACGGGCGGAGAGCGGGGCGATGGTCACTGGTATCCCTTCGACTTGTCCAGGCGCAATGGCGCGCTGGCGGGGGTGTGCTGGGCGAGGAAGGCGGCCACGCGGCCGAGCTGGCCGGCCGCGCGGGCGGTGAGCTGATCGAGGGGAAGCGCGCCGGCGGTGGCCCGGGCGGCGTGTTCGAGCGCGGCGACTTTGCCGGGGCGGGCCTGGTCGGCGAACACCTCGTCGAGATGGGGTCCGGTGAGGCGCAGCGGTCCGATACGGCGGCCGCGGACGGTCAGCGACACGTAGTGCTCGAAGCGGTCCAGGACGGCGACCTGGGCCGGGGTGGGGCTGTCACCCCACTCGGCGGTGATGGGAGCGATGGCCGATGTGGAGCCGGCCGTGCTGGCCAGCGTGGAGGCGTTCTGGGTCAGCGACAGGCGCACCGGGGCCGGAAGGCGGGCGAGGAGCTGGGTCATGCCGTGGACGGTGGCCTTGTACTTGCGGAAGTCCTCGAACATCGACGCGATGGTCTCCGGGGCTGCGCCGGTCAGGGTGATCAGCTCGTCGAAGTACAGCCGGAAGGGCACCCGGCCGTTCTCGGGGGTGTCGCGGCGCGAGCGCACCGCGCGCAAAAGGTCCCGGGCGAGCAGGGCGGTCAGCAGCCGGTCGGTGGGCCCGTTCCCGGCCGGGCACACCCACACGATCATCCGGTGGTCCATCGCGGCGCGGGCGTTGTAGACGCCGGCACCCTGGCCGAGGAAGGCCCGGGTGACGGGGTTGGCAGCCAGCCGGGCGAGAGGGTTGAGGACGACGGCGAACGCGTCGGCGGGCAGGGCCGGGAACACGGTCTTCCACCAGGAGCGGCTCTCTTCGTCGAGCCGGTCGGCGGTGGCGGCGAGTGCCGCAGCGCGGAAGTCGGGGTCGGTGAGCAGGGCCCGCGTGTGAAAGACCGTGGCCTGGTCCTCGGGGCGGCCTGCCTGGCAGGCCGCCTGGTTGACGGCGACGAGCACCGACAGCGCGGCCGTGAGGATGGTGATCGCGCGGGGGGCGTTCGCGTCGTCCCAGCCCAGGGCGGCGGCGAAGGCATCGGTGAGGGCCTCGACGACCTCGTGCGGGGCCGGCCCGTGCTGCATCCCCAGCGGATTCCACGAACTGACCTTGGGCGCTGGGCCGTTGGCGTTGAGGTCGATCAGCGCGATCCGGTCCATGAGGTGGTCGTGGGCGAGGAACGGCGCGGCGCGCGGCCAGGAGTCGCGGTGCGGATCGAGGAACATCAGCCCGCCACCGGCGTGGGCCCAGCCGATGGCCTGGGCGAGGGCGCGTTCGGTTTTGCCGCCGCCCGCCTTGCCCACGGCGCACTCGAACAGGGTCTCGGCCGCGTGGGTGGCCACCATGCGACGGCGCCCGTCCGGGCCCCGGTAGAGGCCCTGCAACAACAACTCGGGGTCACCGAAGGTGAATGACGGCAGGTCACCGGCGAGCAGCGGCAGCCGGCAGTGCACGGTCGGCGGCTTGAGCAGACCGGTGAGCTCCTCCAGCCGGACCCAGTTGGCCCGTGGCGGCTGGCAGTACCCATGCCTCCAGCGCCGCTCGAAAGCACGGCGGCTGGGCCAGTGATCGGCGCCCAGCCGCCACGGACCCACCCGCAGCCCGCGCATCGCCCACCGGGAGCGCCCGCCGAACACGTCCAGAGCGGCCTGGAGTTGCGCAAGCCGGGCCTGAGCGCGGCCTTCCACCCTGGACGCGCACATGATCAGCAGCTGCACCCGCACCAGGTGGTCGTCCTCGGCGAGCTTGCCCAGCGCCTCGGCCCGGTCCACCCGGCGCGGCACCGGCGGCATGACCAGCCGCCGCCCGGCGGCCCCGCCCTGCCTGCCGCTGACGAGCTGCTGCAGATGCCAGCCCAGCGGGTCCTCGAACCCTGCTGCGTCGCGCCGCACCCAGCGGGCAGCACGCGCGGTCTCGCGCCGCTCCGCGCGCCGCGCGGCCTGCATCAGCTGCAGACGGCGCGCCCGCAACGCCCACTTCGGCGCCCGCTGAATGTCCAGGCGGACTTCGGCGAGGTCACCGAGATCGGCCCGCAGATCGGACACCGCGTCCACGAGGGGCTGCAGCGGGTCCGGATCCAGCGGCACCTCACGCAGCGGAGCGGTGGGCCTGCCCCGCAGGATGAACTCCGCCCGCACGGTGTGCTCGCGCGGCTCGTCGGCGATCGGCCGGGCCCGGCTGACGGTGACGTCCGGACCGAACGGCGTGATGGACAGCAGACGCTGCGCACCGGCCGGCCCTTCGATCCGGTAGCGGAGCGGGCTGGAGCCGTCGGCGCGCAGCCTGATCTGCACCGCCTTCGACCTTCGCGGCGCCCACCAGGGCATGCTGGTGGAGGCGCGGGCCAGCTGCACCCCGCGGCGGAAGATCTCCTCCAGGCCCGGGTCGAAGTGCCGGGACGCTGCGAGTTCGAGCGCCATCCGCTCGGCCGACGCCTTCAGCGCCAGCCGCCGTACGACGATCTCGCCCAACCCCCAGACCAGGGCGAGGGCCAGCACGAACAGATACCAGTGGCCGGTGAGCCATCCGGCGGCGTCGGCAAGCGTGGTGAGCAGGCCGGGCACCTGTCCTGACGCCGTGGCACCGGCGTTCAGGTGCGGGGCAGCGGAGTCCACGTGGGCGATCCCTTCCTTGTGGTGTGGGTGAAGCGCCAGTCGGTGATGCGGCCGTCGGTGTAGGTCCCGCCGCGGTCGGCCCCGGCCCACACCAGGTGGACCACGGCCCGGCCGCCTCCGCCGTCGCGGCGGGCGATCGCGGCCTGGATGCGGAACCGGGCGAACGCCGGTGCCAGCGCCCGGCCTTCGGCCGTGAAGACCGTGGGCCACCTCCCACGGCCGGCGCCAGTGGCGTCCGCCCGCAGCAGGGACCGGCCCACCGCCAGCAGCCGCCGCGCATCACCTGGCGCGAGGTCCGCCGGCCAGTCAGCGTCCAGTGCCTCCTGAATGACGCGGTCGCCTGCCACGCCTTCGCCGTGCGGCGGCAGCGCAGACACGACGGCGCCCCTGGTAGGGCTGCTTGCTGCGCGGGTCGGCGCGGGCACGTCGGTCGCCGCAGAGCCTTTGGCGGGGGAGGCCGCCGGAGAGCGGGGCACCGGGGCTGAGGAGCCCGGCGCCTTCGTCGAGCCCGACACTTCTCTGGCGTGGGGGACGGCCAGCAGGCCCAGCCCGCACACGGCCAGCAGGACGGTGGCGATGACCAGAATGCGAGGTGAGCGCGGCATGGAAGTGGTCACAGCAGTCGGGCCCCTCCCGCGTAGCCGGACATCGCGTTGACCGCGTCCAGGCGGACCTGGGTGCCTGGGCGGGCGGCGTTGACCATCCGGCCGTTGCCGACGTAGATCCCGACGTGGTAGATCGTGGAATCCCGGCCCGGGGCGTAGGCGAAGAAGACGAGGTCGCCGGGCTTGAGAGCGGTGGTGCCGAGGCCGGCGGGGATCCGCTTTCCGACACCGGCCTGGGCGGCTGCGGTGCGCGGCAGGCTGATGCCGGCCTTGGCGTAGGCGTACAGGGTCAGCCCCGAGCAGTCGAAGCCGGTGATGTCCGCGCCGCTCTTCCCGCTCGGCGAGCAGCAGATCCCCGTGCTGGGCCCGTTCGTGCTGCCGCCGCCCCAGGAATACGGGACACCCCGCTGGGAGAGCGCCACCTCGAGGACGGCGCGGACCCTCCCGGACACGTTCTTCAGGTCCGGGCTCTTGGCGGCCGCCGTGTACTGGTCGATCCAGCCCAGCACGTTCGCCACGTACTCGCTCGAGTGGTTGTACTGCAGGATCGCCGCCTCGAGCTGGGTCCGCTTCGTCAGGTCGCGGCCGTTTCCGCACAGGTAGACGGCGGCGCCGAGGGCGGCGTCGTCGGCGTTGTGCGGGTCGGCGGTCTTGTCACCGTTCGCGTCCTTCCCGATCCCCTCCCAGGTGGAGGGGAGGAACTGGAAGGGGCCGACCGCACGCTCGCCAGTCGCGGTGCCGTCCCACCGGCCGCCGTCGGTGTCCGGGAAGGCAGTGGTGTTGCCGCCCGCGCCGGAGCCGTTGAGCAGTACGCCGTAGATGCGCGGGCGGATGTCGCCGTTGCCGGCGATGGTGCGGCCGATGGCGTGGTTGGACTCGACCTTGGCGATCCCGGCAAGGATCGGCCAGCGCATGCCCTGGCACCTCGGCACGTACTTCCCCACCTGTTGGACGGCGTTCTTGTAGGCGGTGAGCATGCGCGGCGGGATGTCGGCGGCCGTGCCGCCGTCGTCTCGCGCGGCGCTCTGCAGTGCGACGACTGCGCTGATCGCTCCGGTTATGGGGGCGGCGCAGCACACGGCGGCGATCAGCAGCATCACGGTCAGGCAGCCCCATGTGGCCTTCCGGCTGCGGCGGCGGGTCACGGGCCGTCACCGTCTTCGGGCTCTGCAGGGGCCAGCCAGTCGACCTCTGCCCCCATGCGCCGCGCCTCTTCATAGGCTCGCGCGCGCTGCGCCTGCTCCTGCTGCCGGCGGAGCATTTCGGCATCGGGCGCGGTACGCCGCAGCAGCTCCTGGAACCGGGCCCGTGCCTGGCTGCGCGTGTTGTCGCTGATTCTCCCCGGGGCGGTGGGCCGCGGGGCCGGGGAAGCCGGCGCGCTGGGCGGCGCGGAGGCCTGGCCCGTACCGCCTGCGGGTCCACCGGACCGGGGCAGCCTGGGAGATGAGGACGGCCCTGAGGGCGACGAAGGGCCGGGGGGCGATGAAGGGCCGGGTGGGAACGGTGGCCTGGGTGGGAACGGTGGCCTGGGTGGCGGCGGTTGGGTAGGGACGGCAGGGGTGTTGTTGCGGCGGATCAGTCGTCCGGCGTCTCCCCAGGCGTGAAGGTCCTGGCGGACGGTGTTGCCCCATACCTGCACTTGCTGGCGGGCGTCCTGGGAGTAGCGCGAGCCGCCTGACCGCGCCGCGCGGACGGTGGCGGGCAGGCCGACCGTCGTCCCGTAGACGGCGCGGCCGCCGCGGTGCAGGATGCGGTAACCGCGGAAGCGGACCAGCCGGTTGTGCGCGCGGGTGGACAGCAGGGTGCGGTCGGTGTTCTGGTCGTGCAGCGTCTGACCCGAGTTGGGGTCGAGGACCTGGCCGTCCTCGTTGCGGTACCGGTCGGGTGGCCCGCCGGGCCTGAGCGGCCCGCCGCTGCCTGAACCGCCCGGTCCGGCACCGGGCGGGCCGCCAGGATCGCCGTCGGCGGTGGGCTTGCGCCATTTGATGAGCTTGTCCATGTCGGGCCGCCTGCCGATGAGCAGCCAGTGGGCGCCCTTCGCGCCGAGCCGTGTTCCGAGTCCGCCGACGGCCGCAGCGGCAGTCAGCGGTGCGAGTCCGCGTCCGGCTTCGGCCGAGGCGTCGGCCAGCAGCCCCCCAGTGTCGACGGGCATGCCCGCGCCGTCGACCAGTGAGGCGAGGGCGCCCATCAGGCGCTGGCGGGTGCCGAGCATCCCGAACCGGCCGCCACCTCCGGTGAAGGCGCGCAGCCCGCGGCCGTAGCCGCCCATCGCTGCGGGTGAGTTCATGGCGAGGGCGGCGCCGAGTTCGGAGGTGTCGCCGGGCATGTGGGTGCCGCCGACCTTTGCGTAGCGCATCCGCATGGCCATGCGCCGGCCGAAGGAGGTGATGCTGGTCAGCAGTCTGCGGTGCCCGGCCGCACCGGCGATGGCCAGCACGTCGATCAGCAGGATCCGCTCGACCACCAGGTCGGGGCCGTTGGTGATGGTGGCGTCGACGGCGATGCCGAAGAACGGTACGAACGCACAGATCCCGACCAGCGCGAGGATCGCGATGCCCCACAGGGACACCCACCTCCACACGGACTGGCGGGCAGGCCCGGGCAGCATCCCGGCGATGAAGGTGACCCCACCCGCCGCTGCGGCGGCGGCGCAGATGCCCTGGGTGCCGAGCAGGACGATCGCGCTCGACAGGAGCATGCCGCAGATGAACAGGGCGGCGATCAGCAGCAGCCCGGCGCCGCCAACGCGCCACCAGGTGGGCTTCTCGGCGTAGGCGGCACACGCCTTGCCGACCGGGCCGGCCCGCTTCATGTCGGCCAGGAAGGAAGAGAACTCGCGGTCTTCGTCGGTGACGATGGCGTTGGAGGCGTCCAGCAGTTCGCCCCCGGGGGTGAGCGACGGGAGAGTGCCGCTTCCGCTGGGGACATCGCTGGTGGAGCGCTCGCAGTACTTCTTCGCCTCACCCTTGATCCGCCGGCAGGCATCGTTCCTGGCGCCCTTGCCCTTGTTCTGCGCGCTCGCTTTGTACCCGCCGGTGATCCACTTCAGGTGGACCGCGTACGCCGTCCGGTCGGCCGTCTTGGCGGGGTCGAGGATGCGCCCGTACTCCAGCAGCATGTACGGCTTGACGATCAGCGCGTTGGTGATCGAGTCCTGGATCGGGCGGGCCACCTCCGCGGCGGAGACGGGGCCTTCGTCCTCCTGTTGAAGGCACTTGAGTTCCTGGTTGCCGGCCATGCCGTCGCACGGGCCGCGGCTGGCGAGTTTGCCGCCCCAGTCGTAGGAGTTGACGCTCTGCTGGGCCACCTCGGCGGCCACCTGCTGGGCCTGGCCCAGTGGGCCGTCCTGGGTGAGGAGGTAGTCGGGGCGGACGAACGCGGACGCGGCGAGCGCCGCGATGAGCAGGGTCAGGAAGATCTCGCCCAGACCGCGGCCGACACGGCCGCGCACAATCATGAATCCGGCGAACACGAACGCCCAGGCCAGCAGCAAGCCCTTGATGCCGAGGGTGTCGACGACCACGCGGGTGTAGGAGTCGGCGACCTTCTGCGCCGGCTGGATGAGGATCTTCAGGAGCGGGAACCGGAAGGCCAGCTCGATGGCCCACCCGGCCAAGCCGACCAGCAGCCGGATCAGCGTGAACAGACCGGACAGGGCGAAGGCGAGCGCCTGGGACCTGAACGCGACGATGGAGCCGCCTTCGGCGTTCAGCTCGTACCCGTTGATCGGCACCCCCTCGGAGGAGGTGATGTTCAGCGGCGAGAGCAGATCACCGGTCTCACTGCTGCTGCTCTCCGCAAACACGACCTGGCTGTTGACCATGACGAACACGCCGGTGAGCAGCAGGATGAAACCGGCCGAGCGGAGGGTGCCGCGGTCTGGACGCCACATGTGTCAGCGCCGCCCTTGCCCAGCGGTACCCCGGCGCCGCCACACAACGAGGACGGTCAGCCCCGCGCCGGCCGTCACCAGCCGCCACGCAGCCCCGGCGGCACCGCGGTGCCCGGTGGAGGTGGAGACGGAGTTCGTGGTGCCACGCTCGCAGTACTCCTTGGCGGGCCCCACGATCCGGTCGCACGGGTCCTGGTGGCCGGAGTGGGCGTCGGTGGCGAAGGCCTGCCCGGTGTGTGGCCACCACGGCTCCGGCGTGCTCGTCCCGAGGGTCAGGACGAGCACGCCGACGGCGGCGGCGATCACTATGAGGACGCTCGCGGCCGCGGTGACGTGCCGGGAGCGGTCCCAGGAAGAAGAGGTCATTTGACGTGTTCCTTCGGACGGGCACCGGCGGGCGGCTCAGAGGATGAACCCGGGTACGAGGCAGGGCTCGTGCGGCGTCCCGGGGTGGTGGTGATGGACGACTTGATGCGCCGGATGTCGGGGATGGCGACCTTGACGCGGCCGGTGTTCTGCCGGGGGCAGGTCAGCAGGAACTCGCCTTCACGGCCCTTCTGGCCGACAGGGGAGAGGCCGGTGGTCACCAGCCGCAGCAGTTCCGGGTCATTCGGGTCGAGTCCGACGAACTCAAGGCCCCGGCGGGCGCGTTCGCGATCCGTGGTGCGGGCGAGCGCCCGGTAGGCCATCAGGCCGCGGTCAGGACCGAGCTCCTCGGCGTCGTGCGATCCCGCGAGCAGGCCGGCGCCGTGCTTGCGTCCGTCGTGGAGGATCTCGTGGACGAGGGAGGTGCCCTCGGCGGAACTGGTCAGCCAGTACAGCTCGTCGAGGACCACCGCGGTGAACCGCTCGGGGTCCTCGAACGCGGTCTGGCGGGCGATCGCGGCAATCAGGTAGAGCACCGCGCGGCCGATCAAGGCCTCCAGCGGCTGCTGGTGCAGCACTTCGGGTTTGTCGAACGCGGCCTTCGGCGGCAGCTTCAGTCCGGTCGTGGTGATCACGATCATGTCGGAGGCGCTGGAGGCGTCCAGCCGGACCGGCGGCAGCGCCGGGTCGAACACCATCGCGGCAAGAGGGTTGCCGGCCACGACGCGAATGAGGCCGGCGAGGGTGGCGGCCGCGTCCTGCCGCTTGCCCGCCTCCGCCCCGGCCATCTCCTCGAGGACCAGAAGCACACGGTGCATGGAGGGGGCGTCACCGGCGGCGGCCCGCTCGACGGCATGGTGCAGGACCTCACCGTTGGTGCTCATCGGGCCGATGCCGAGCTGGAGCGTGAGGTAGGACAGGGCATAGTGGCGGCCTTCGGGGCCGTCGAACATGCGCAGCGGGTCGATGGACACCTCTGCCTGGGCGGCGTCGATGATCTGGCAGCGGCCCTTAGCGGCTGTGCGGGCGAAGGTGGCCCACTCGCGTACCGGGGTGCGGTCGATGCAGATCGCGCAGCCGCCGCGCGCCCACACCGCCTCCGCGATCAGCTTTTCCAGGACGCTCTTGCCCGCGCCCAGATCCCCGACAATCCCCATGGAGGCGGACGCGTCCTGCTTCGGCGCATCGGCGACGTTGATCATCACGGGGCGGGTGGTGCCGCAATCCAGGTCGATGCCGAGGAACATGCCGTTCGGGTCGCCGACCTCGCCCACGGTGAAGGCACCGGACAGCGCCCAATCCTCGGAGACCTGGTGCTGGGTGAACTCCTGGATCACACCGGGCCGCGCGGTGCCGGGCAGGCCGAGCGTGAACAGGGCCTCCTGCAGGCCGGCCGGGCGCACCGCCCGGTAGTCAGCGCCGCCGAGCAGCGCCGCCAGTGCGCGGGCCCGGGCGTCGCAGATCGCGGCGGTCGGCCCCCACACGGTCAGCACGGTCACCGACTGCACCTCGACTTCGACCGAGGTACGCGAGAGCCTGGTGTCTAGTTCGCCGAGATCCCGAGCGGCCTCGGTCAGCGAGGCGGGCATGCCGGTGGGGCGGGCGTCGTACTGATCGGCCTGGTCGATCAGCTCGTTCTTCTTGCGCCGCACCTGATCCCGCGCCTTCTCCGCGGGCACGAGGGTGAGGTCGACGGTGTAGTCGACGGGGAAGTCCAGGAGTTCCAGCTGCGCGAACAGGTCAGCTGCGTCCTGGCTGACAGCGGGCGGGCACTCGGCCAGCGCCAGCTGCGCCTGATAGCCCACCCCGGCGTCGGACTCCACCTGCAGCCACCGTCGGCGCAGCGGGGAGGCCGAGTTCAGCCGCCACCAGGCCTGGCGTCCCGACCGCGTGATGCGGCCTGCGTTCTTGAGCTCGTCGACGTCGTCGAGTTCGGGGTCGATGCCGCCTTCCTGCAGGCGGACCTGGCCGAGGTCGGCGTAGCTGGGGGAGCGCAGCACGCCCTCCCGGATGTGCCCGCCGAACAGAGCGCTGGCTTCGGCTTCCGCTAGCAGCGGCTCCGGCAGCCCGCGGTGGAGGGCGTGCTGGATCATCCACACGATCTCCGCCGGGCGCCCCGGGCGGAAGGCGATGCCGCCGGCAAGCGCGGCCTCCACCCGGGAGGCCTGCTCCCGGTAGGCGCTCACCTCGCGGCGCGTCACGGGCGCTGCCCGCATGCCCAGCGCCGGAGCCAGTCCCGCCCACATTGCGCCGAGCGACGCAGACACCTGCAGTCCGGCTGTCTCGGTCTGCAGCGGCACCGCCAGCCACAGGGTGCGGAGGTGCATCTCCTGACCGTCCAACAGATCCAGCGTGGCTTCGACGTTCTCCACCCACGGGTGCTCCTGGCCCGACAGCGGTTCGCCCGGCTCGACGCCCTCGATCATGCGCAGCGCGATCTCGCCCGGATCGACCCGGGCGCACAACCCGAACAGCCGCGGCGCCCCGGACAGGGAGCGCACCAGATGCGTGATCTTGGCGAGCTGCTCGTCCCGTACGGCGGCCGGCACGTAGGTGCCCTGCACGGTCTCCTCCAGGCGACCTTGTGCGTCCGGGCCCGGGTGCAGCCGGTAGATGCCCCACACGCTGCCATGCGTTGACCAGACCAGGTGCCCTGCGATGTGACGGATCGGAACCCTCACCGCGCACCCCCCTGCTGGGCGAGCGCTAGCAGTTGCTGCACACCCGACACCGGCCGCACCGGCGCCGCGGGAGCAGCCGGCGCCGGGCGGCGTCGCGTGGACGATCGCGGCGTGGTCGGTGTCCGGCCGGCCGGCTGCCGCCGCGCACGGAACGGTGCGACCAATGGGACGGAGGCGAACGCGTCCTCGATGGTGAAGCCACCAAGCAGCGCGTGGGAAGTGCGGTCGCGGGCGGCGCGGCCGCCGATCCGCCCGCCGCGCGGCTGCCAGCCGAGCAGCACCCAGCCCAGGGCCGCCTGCATCGGAGCGCGGCCGTTGATCTTCGCCCGGCGTACCGCCCAGATCGCCAGCAGCCAGGCCGCGATCGGGACGGGGCCCATGCACGCCCACCAGCTGATGGTCTTGACCAGAAGGAAGCCGCCGCCGACGGCGACCGCGATCTGCGCAGGGGTGTAGGGGCCGAGGGGAATCTTCCAGTCGGCGACCTTGCCCAGGACCCAGGGGTGGCGGCGGGCGGAGGTGTAAAAGCGTCCCATCCGCACCTGGGCGGCGGCGCTCACAGCCAGCCTCCCGCGCCGGCGGAGTGGTCACGCACGAGAGGGTCGGTACTGCGCACGATGCCGGGGATGGCGGGTGCGCCCTTGGCCGGGTTCTTCACCTCGTCGGTGAACATGTTCGCCAGGTCGTTGCGCGAGTTGTACAGGCCCAGCGCGATCACCATCAGGAGCAGGGCGCCGATCCCGGCCTTGAGGCTGAACTTCTGGATCATGATGACGACCACGAGGCAGACCAGACCGGCCTGCAGGCCCTTGGTCGCCCACTCCTTGAACATGTTGATCCACGAGTTGCCGAGGTCGTTGAGCTGCCCGGCGAGCATCAGGCTGTGCACCGTGTTCACCGGGCACCCCCGTCCTGGGCGGTCCCGGACTCCAGCGCCGCAACTTCCCACCGGCCCGAGCGGGCCGTGAGCGTGAGCTCGTACCCCAGCGGCCACCGGCCGCCGGAGTCCCGGGCTTCCACCTGCGCGAGGACGCGGACCTTGGTGCCGTCGGCCGGCACCTGCCCGGCCTCCGCCTCCTCGACAGCGGACACCTGCTGCACCGAGACCGTCGTATACGGCGCGGGGGAGACGGCCGACATCCGCACGCCGGGCGCAAGGTAGCGGTCAACCTCCCCGGCACCGGTTAGGTAGGCGGCGAGGAACTCCCCGACAGCGGAGGACAGATCACCCTCCGGGACCGTCACGCCGTACGACGACTTCGGCACCTCGGCCCGGGCCGGGCCGGCCACCACGCCGGGGGCGCCGGTCACGGCGAACAAGGCGCCGCTCGCGTTTGCGGTCATGGGGACGACGAAGTAGCGCAGCCGTCCGTCGGCGTACTGCGCAGCCACGGTCACCGCCCACTCGCCGTCCCCGCGCTGCGCACTGCGCACGGCGGTCACCGCCGCCGGCTTCGGCTGCGCACTGGCGACCGGGTCCGGCAGATCGACGTCCGGCGCGAGGGACTGCGCAAGCCGCGCCTGCGCACTGTTCGCGTCGTCGGCGCTGCTGTGCAACCAAGCGTCGACGAACACCTGCGCATAGCCCGCAGGGTCGGCCGCGGCGGCCGCGCTGTGCACGGCGGCCGGCTTGTCCGAGGGGGCGGCCGCGACGGTGGGCGGGCCGGACGCCACCGCGACGCCCAGGGCGACGGGGCCGGCCGCGATCGCGGTGAACAGGGCAAGGCGCGACAGGCGGACGCGCCGCCTCATCTTCTCCAGCCGGGCGCCTGCGGCCATCGGGGGAGCCGCATCGCTCTCCGAGGCCTGCTTGCCAGGGGACATGGTCAAACTCCCAGGTCAGAACGTGTACTTGCTGACCTTGAGACAACCCGCCGACCCCGACCAGACCACCGACCATGAGCCCCCGACCACGGTCACGATGGGGACACAAAGCCCGTGGTCGGGGTCATGGTCGGCCCGACCACAGCCCCGACCATGGCCCCAGACGGCGACCGGGCACGCCTGAACCGAACGTCGCCGTGAAGGTGGTGGAGACGGGGAACTGGCCCAGCGAGCCCAGGGGACACAGAGGGAGAAGCCGCCGAAGGACCGGGCCCGCGCCGGCTCCTGGAAGGCGGCCGCGGAAGGCCCGGTTGCGCACGCCTTGGCCGAGTGCGCAGACCAACGTCGACGGCGCCTGTCCGCTGTGCGCAGTCGGCTGCACATGCCGAATGCGCAGGACCCGGAACCGTTGCGCAGCTGCCTGCGCAATGAGCGACGCTGCCGCTGCGCAATCGCGACTGCGCATCCTTCGGCTGGCGCGCCGGGGAAGGGCCGTGGTCGGCCCGACCATGAGCCCGACCACGCCAGCCCAGTGTGCATGTTGCCGGATCGTGACCGGTGGTCGGGGGATGTGGCCGTCAGCCTGGTCGGGGGCGCCGGGTGAGCTGACGGAATGGATCTCGCTCACGTCACCTCCCACAGCGGCCCCGGCCACCCCGCTCCCGCACGTCCGCTCCAGGGCGTCGACGGCCGCGCGCACTCGGCGCGTGAGGAAGCACGATGAGCCGCTTCGGGGCGGGGATCCGCCGTGGGGTGATGGCGGCGGACCAGTTCACCCAGATCGCCAACGGCCTGTTCCGCGACCCACGGCTCTCCTTCAAGGCGAAGGGAATCTTCGGCTACGTCAGCACCCACCGCGCCGGCTGGCACGTGACGGTCGCCGACCTCGTGCGCGCCGGACCCGACGGACGCGACGCCGTGCGCGGCGGCCTGAGCGAACTGCAGCGGCACGGCTACCTCATCCGCGAACAGCTGAGGCACGACGACGGGACGCTCGGCGAGATCGTGTACTCGATCACGGACCGTCCCGCTCCCGTCGACGCCGGCCTTGCCGCGGCGGCTGGTTCGGCGTTCGCCTCCGCGCCGGCGGGTGAGGCGCCGCCCGGCTTCGGGGCGGGGATCCGCCGTGGGGTGATGGCGGCGGATCAGTTCACTCAGATCGCCAACGGCCTGTTCCGCGACCCCAGGTTCTCCTTCAAGGCGAAGGGAATCTTCGGGCTCATCAGCACGCACCGGGACGGCTGGCGGATGAGCGTCACGGACCTGGTGCGCCGCAGCCGCGACGGCGAGGCGGCCGTCAAGAGCGGCCTCAGGGAGCTGGAGAAGCACGGCTTCCTGCTCCGGGAACGCGAGCGCCACCCTGACGGCACCCTCGGCGCGGCCGCGTACTTCATCACCGATCTGCCCAGCCTGCAAAACGGCAGGTCGCAACCGATGTCGGGTTTTCCACCGGTGGATAACCCGACGTCGGTTAATCGCCCCACTAAGAACACCAACAGAAAGAAGACCAACAAGCAGAAGACCAGCACCGTCCCTCCGTGCGACCGCAGCGACATCGCGCGCACACCCGAAGGGACGGACCAGCCCGACGCACCAGCGTCCCCGCCGGCTGCGCTCCCGGCGGACGAGATGCATCCGGGGATCCAGCTGCTGCTCGAGATCGGAGCGAGCCGTCCGGACCTCCTGCTGACCGGCAAGGTGCTGACCGATCAGGGCCGCGTGGCCACGGTGATGCTGGAGTCCGGCTGGAGCAGCGAGCAGCTGCGCCACGTCATCACCGACCGGCCCCTGCCGCACCCGGTGCGCACCTCGGTCGGCGCGATCATCGCCGCCCGGCTCCGCGCCGCCCACGCCTACCCGCCGCCTGCCATCGCAGCGGACCACCACGATGCGCCCCCGTGGAACGAGCCGTACGCGTCGGCGACAACGGAGCGTTCATCGACAGGGGCCGCCGCCCGCAGCGTGACCGAGGCCCTGACCTACCGGGCCCTCGTCGAATGCGCCGGCTGCGGCGTGCCCGCAACCGCCCCTGGTGAGGACCTCTGCCCGGCCTGCCTGGGCTGGCCGCTGTGCCGCACCTGCCCGGGCCCGACGCCCCGGCGCGCCCACCCCGACGGCAACGGCCGCTGCAGGACCTGCGCCTCCGCCTGACCGACCCACTGGAAGGAATCAGCCCATGACGGACACGCTCCGCACACCACCACCGACCGCGGCCGCACAGCACCGGCGCCCCTTCACCCTCGACCCGGGCCGCTGGGAGGCGGAACGCTCACGCGCCCTGCGGACCGGCCACGTCCGCGACCACACCTGCACGGCCGAGTGCGAACCCGTCCTCGTCTACGAACGCACCCGGTGGGGCTGGCTCGCCTGGACCGTTCCCGGCGACGGCACCCCGCCCGAGCAACCCCATCAGATCGGGGTTCTCACCCCCACCGCGAGCCCTATGCAACGCCTGTCCCTGCGCTGGCTGACCAGGCACCCCGCCCAGCGCCTCACCCTGGCCCCCACCATCCCCGGGTCCCTGCGACTCTCCGCCGCTGCCATTGCCCTCATCAGCCTGCTCGCAGGCCTGTTCGCGATGGGCCACGGCGTTCCCGTCGACGCCGCGCTGCCGGGAATGGTGCTCGCTCCGATACTCGCCGAGCACCTGCCGCGCCAGCTGGACGCCCGGGCCCGCGAACACGTCCGCAGCGTCGAAGGCGACGGCGCCTGCCGCTACTTGCAGCGCCTCGCCGCCCTGCACACCTTCCTCGTCCAGGCCGCCGCCGGCAGCGACCGCTACGAGCTGCGCCGCTCGGCCGAGATCGGCCGGCACACGCTGTGGGACGCCGCCGGCCTGCTCCAGACCCAGGACACCCGCTCGGCCTCGGCCGACCTCATCGCTCGTGAACGGCTAATGGTCCAACTCGCCGACCAGGCCGCCCAGATCCTCAAGCCCACACCCGGACCGGCCAACGCGGACCAGGCCCGCAAGCCCGAGCGTCCGTTGGGCCCGTACCCACCCGGTCCCCGGCCGACGACACGGCCAGCACCTCACCACGCGCCCGGCACGTCATCGCTGAGAGGGACCCTCCTCATGCCCCAGCCCCAGCCCGGCCCCGATGTCCGCACCGCGGACGTCTACCTGCTCTTCGCACACGAGCCGTATCACCCCGGCCCCGGAGCCCAGGAGATCAACGCCACCGTGGTGACTGCCGACACCCTGCTCCATCCGCAGGTCCAGCAGCCCGACGGCGCCCGGATCCACGACCTCCTCACCCGAGGACGGCAGCCGGGCGAGATCATCCCGCTGGCCACCCTCACACACGAACTGAACGGTGGCGCCGGCTGGCCGACGGTCGGCGACTTCGAACGTGTCACCACGGACCTGGTCCAGCTCGTGCGGACGCAGATGTGCGATGCCCTCAGCCTCGGGCTTCCCGAAATCGCCCGGGCTCTGATCTGCACCGGCCTGGACAGCGAGGTGCGGGCCTTCGACGCCGCAGCGGGGGAGTCCATCGTCTACGGACCGGACGACCGAGCCAAAGTCCTCGCCGAGGTCGGCATGTTCCTCACGGGCATCGCAACCGAGCAGCCTTTCTGGCCGGGCGACGGGCTCTTGCCGCCGCTGTGCCAGAGCACCTGACGACGTAGCCGACCGCCCGGACGGCCTGCGCAACCGGACCCTGACACAGGGGGACCGACGAAATGCGGAGCGTGGGGTGACGGAATGCTCGGCGAGAGGGATCAGCGGGCAGGCGTGTGGCCACCGTTGACCTGTCGCGGCGAAGGTTGAGCGGTTCTCATCGAAGGTTGAGTGTGTGGGTCAAGAGACTGTGGCGGTCGGCGGGGTCCACCGGTGGGAGCGGGTCACCGTGCTGGAGATGCCGTAGTCCTTCTTCAGCGTGTCGGGAATGGCGTAGTGCATGACGCGTCCGCGGGTGAGGGAGGACAGCTCGAAGACGGTGGTCAGGTGGCCGAGACGGTCCAGGGCCCAGGCGCCGAGCGGGGAGCGGTCTTCGATGGTTTCGAGGATGCCGAGGAGGTGGGGCACGGCCTTGACGACGGTGTCCCATGGGGTCTGCGGCACGTGGAGCCAGTCGGCGCAGGTGTTGCCGATGAGGTAGCGGATGAGGGCGGAGACGATCGGGTCGAAGAAGGTGCCGGGCACCACCTCCTCATACAGGTGGATGAGCTGCCGGGTCAGATGCGTGCCCTCCTCGGAAGGCCCCATGTGCCGGACCATGTACAGGTCGAGGAACCGGCGCGCCTCGTCGAGAGTCCCAGGGACGGCGTCCTGGTCGACGCCGAGCATGGCACCGACGACGCGCCACGCGTAGTAGTAGGCTTCCGCGCCGTCCGTCGACATGTGGATGCCGAGGCGATGCAGGCTGTCCAGTACGAGCAGGGAGAAGAACATCTGCCCGCCGATCATGTCCTCCTGGCAGATCGGCGTCCCGTGGGCTTCGGTGTCCCAGCGGTTCTCGCGCTTGAGGTGGTGGCGGATGGAGGCGTGCAGGAGGCGGACCTTCTGGGCGGCGGGGATGAAGCGGCTGCCGGCCTCGAAGGCGTCGGGCTGCATCAGGTAGACGGTGAACTGGCCGGTCTCCGCCATCCGTTTGGAGGGGTACTTCAGCCCGTGGGTCGTCGACAGCAGCTTCGCCACGTGCGGAACGACGTAGCAGGCGGGCATGGAGGCGAAGGACAGCGCGGTGGAGATGTGAACGTTGTTGTCGACGAAGAACAGCCGGGCCTTCTCCATCTCCGCCCAGTCCACCCAGGCCGGCACGCGGGCGGCCTCAAGGTACTCGCGCGCGACATCGGGCAGCCCGTCCGGCAGGGGAGCGCCGACGGTGGAGACGTAGCGCATCAGGGTGTTGAATTTGCCCACCTCCCCGCGTTCGAAGAGCGCGGCAACGGTGGCGTCGGCGAGTTCGTCACCGGCCTGCCGCAGGGCGTCCATCGATGCCTCGGTGTAGGTCATGGCAAGGCTCCTTGTCTTCCACGGGATCGTCCACGACAGGCGGGAGGGCCAGCTGCCCGGGACGACACGGGCTTGCGCATCCCGGTGCGAGGGTCAGCACAGGCGGACCGCCGCCGAATGCGCCAGCGCGGTCAGGGCAGCGGTGGCGTGCGCTGGCACATCCAGCTCGTGGAGGGCATCGAGAGCCTCCTCGACCCGTGCCCTGATCATGTCCTCGATGCGGTCGGGCGCCCTCAGCCGGTGCATCATCGTGCGCACTGCGTCGAGCCCCTCCCCGTCCAGGTCACCTCGGCCCAGCAGAGCGCGCAGCAGCTCCCGCTCGCCGTCGCCGGCGAGGCGCCACGTCTCGGCCAGCAGCGCCGTGGGCCGCTGGCCGCGCACATCGTCGGCATTGGCCTTGCCGGTGCGTTCCGGCTCTCCGAACAGGCCGAGCAGGTCGTCCCGAAGCTGGAACGCCTCGCCCAGCGGCAGGCCGTACGCGGAGTAGCCCTCGCGCAGCCGCGCTCCCGCCCCGGCCAGGGCGCCGCCGATCAGCAGAGGCTGCTCGGCGGTGTACTTGGCGGTCTTGTACCGGATCACCTTCAGCGACGCATCGGTATCCGGACCGGCTCCGGTATGCAGGATCTCCAGGCACTCGCCCGCGATCAGCTCGCGGGCCATCACGGACCATAACGGGCGGGCCCGGACGAGATACGCGGCGGGCAGACCGCTGGTGGCGAACAGCTGCCCGGCCAGCGCCGTCAGCAGGTCCCCGACCAGCATCGCCAGCGACCTTGCGGCGGCGTCGGCGTCTGGGTGACGCCCCAGGGCACCGCGCAGGGTGACATGTGCAGTGGGGCGCCCGTGCCGCAGCGGGCTGTCGTCGATGAGGTCGTCGTGCACGACCGCGGCGGCGTGCACCAGCTCCATGGAGGCCGCCGCCCGCACCAGCGCATCGCTGTCCGGCTGTCCCGCCGCACGCCATCCCCAGTAGCAGAACGCCGCCCGCAGCCGCTTGCCGTCCGCGACCGCCGCCTCCAGCTGCTCGGCCACCGCGCCCAGGATCGGATCGATCGCCGCGAACTCGTCGGCCTCCTGGGCAACGAACCGGTGCAGTACCTCGTCGACACGGGCCTTGAACGCGACCGGCTCCCATCGGTCAGACGTCATCGGCAGTCTTCCGAGCCAGGGCGTGCCGGGCGAGGACCTCTAAATGGGCCGGGGGCGCGGCCGCGTACCGGTCCAGCACCAGGCGCCCACGCGCCATGAGGTCGTGCTCGGCCTCCGCCGCCAGCTCCGCGGCGTCCGAGCGGCGCAACACCCCCCGCACCGTCCCCAGGGCCGAACCCACCGTGCTCACCACCAGATCGGCCAGCCCGGCCGCCAGCAGCAGCGCCTGGCCGTCCACGCCCCCGTATCGCCCCGCTTCTTGCGGCATGCCATCTCCCCACCCGCGGCACATCCAGGCTGCGCCGGTCACGCGCCGTCCTATCCAGCATCGCGTCACACCGGACGGGAAGCGGAAGAACTCACGATCGAGTGATCACATCGCTCGACCGTACGGGCGGAAACCGGGTGACGTCCTCGCAACGCACGTGGCGCCCGCTGTGCGCACCTTGCCGACCCTGCCCTGACCAGCCCACTCAACCTTCGATGAGAAAAGCCCACCGACCAGCACTCGGTGAGAACGCTCAACCTTCGCTGCGACGGAACAACCGTTTCCCCTCTTATGGGTGGTTGCCGGTCTCCAGCGGTGACTGGGGAGCGTGCCGGGGAAGCACGGATGCGACCGGAAAAACGATCACAGGAGGTTACCGTGGGTAATCCCATGCCGCAAATGGCGTACAAACAGGGCGACAAGGTCAGGTACCAGAACGACCAGCAGCAGCAATGCGACGGCACGGTGCAGCAGGTCCAGGGATCGGGCCAAAGTGCCAAGTACGTGATCAAAAACCAGCAAACCAACCAGAGCGAAGAGGCGCAGCACAGCCGTGTGCAAGGACGCCTTCAGTAACGGCGCGTTGCCCTCTGGCGCCGCGTGAGGCACGGGCGGATTCGACGTACTGCCCCGGCTCGGCATGGGATGTCGGGCCGGGGCAGTGGCTTGCGCCCCGACACTACGGAGAAACGAGTGCCGCCCCCAGGACACCAGTCCGGGGGGCGGCAGGCTGATCACCCTTATCGCTCGCGCGGCCGACTCATAACTCGGTCCAGGGGCGAGGCTTGCCGCCGGCCAGAGGCACCCACACGGCCTGGGCGGGACCGTGTTGCTCGATGTCTTCCAGCACGGCGGCTCCGAGCCGGACTTCGCGGGCAAGGGCCGCTACGAGTGGGTGCTGAGCAACCATCGCCTGCAGATCGCTCATCCGATGGTCCAGCCTGGCCCGGGAGGCACCGGTGAGCACGAAGAGCACGCGCGGAAAGACCGGATACCAGCGGAGCCAGGCAGGACCTGCGGCGGCCGGCCTGCGGCGGCCGACGGGCTGGGCCTCGTACTGGAACAGACGGGCGTACTCGATCAACTTCACGGCCAGCCGCTCGCTGCTCATGGTGGTGCGGTCGACTTCCACGAACGCGCGCAGCTTTCTCCGGTGCTCGCTCTCGACGACGGTGTAGTACAGGACGGCGTCGGCCACGATCCGCTCGCCCTCGCCGATCGAGTGAGACACCTCAGGAGTCCAGTCCCAGGGGCCGTGCTCGTGCCCGAGCCGACGGGCGTCAGCGGCAAAGGCCAGATGGGCGCGGACCACGGCGAGCGTGTGCGAGGTCTTCAGTGACGCTGCCGTATCCGAGGTGATGGGGTAGGGCGGCCGCCCCCGCAGGACCGGCAGGTCCCGGGTCAACCGCGCGCCCTCCTGCGTGAGATACCAGGCTTTGGTACGGGTACGGTTCGCGTCCGGCAGCACCGTGCAGTCGACGAAGCCGTCGGAGCGCAGCTTGGTCAGGACGCGGGACAGCAGCTGCCGCGTGCCGTCGGGCCGCAGCATCCGGCGCAGCTGGCTGGTGGTGGCGATGCGGTGCTGCGCGAGTCCGGCCAGCACCTGGTGACGCAGGGGTTCAGCGGGGCTGGGGGCCCGGGTGCTCAGAGCGAGGCTGGTCATGCAAATCCTTGGGCCGTGGCGGTCTTCGTCTGCTGATCAGAAAACCCATGGGCCCCGACCAAACCCCCGACCGCGGAGCCCCGACCATGGTCACGAAGTCGAAACAGCCTCGCGATCTGCCTCGAGGTCGCCCATCCACAACCCCGACCACGAGCCTGTGCCGGCGGGCACGGGCAGGGTGCTGTGGGCATTCCCGTGGCCAGTCTCGGCAAGACCAAGGAAGGCAGTTCCTGGAGAAGTTGGGCGATGGCCGGTCCGCAGCAGCCGTGGCTGTTGCGGGGGCGTGGTGGCGAACCACGCCGTGCCGGCCATCGTTGCGGCACCCGGCCCGCAAGGGACCAACGACCCGTAACCGGGAGCCGCGTTCAGGGGGCGGTGGGACAAGGCCGCACCACCGCGTCCTACCTCTTCTGCCTACGCCTTTCGGCCTGCTCGAGGATCCGCTTGCGCGTCCACCGCCGGCGCCCGCCCTTCTCCGTGAGGGCGTCAGGTGTTTGCATCAGGGGGAGATTGCCCTGGGCGAGGCTGCTGGAGAAGGAGCCGACGCTCTTGTAGCCGAGCAGCGCCGCGGCCTGGGTCGCTCCCAGGAGCTCGTCGGGATCACCGTCGACCGGAACGACGGGAAGTGCCTTGGCCGGCCGTTCGCTGCCGGGGTACCGGCCGCTCCCGGGCCGGGCGGCTTTCCAGTCGAGCAGGGTCTGCACCCGCCACAGCAGCTTGCGGTAGGGGCGCTCCGGGGTGCCCATCTCCTCGACGACGTCCGGGTCGGGGAAGTACCCGGGGTGGTCGCGGACGTAGTTGTTGACCTGGTTGATGTTCTTGTAGCCCAGGAACTTCGAGGCAGCCACACCGTTCAGCAGGTCCTCAGGGTCCCGGGAGGGTGGTGTGTGATCGCCGAGTCTCGCCAGGGACCGTTCTGCGAACCACTTAGTGACTTCGGCGTGGTCCCACAGTCTCGCGCGCCGGCGCATGCCGGCGATTTCCGGGAACCCGTTCTCGTCTCGCGTGGTGTAGAGATGGGTGACCCGCGCGGAGGTCAGACCCTGCTCAGCCGCGATCTCGGCAGCGTCAGCCAGGCGAGGCTTACGTGACGAGGTCATGGCGGAACCGTCCGTCCAGTCGGAAAGTGCGCCGGCCTGCCCGGCTCACAACTCAGATAATGGCAGAAGATTTGGGTGCTGGTCTACCGTGCTGCCCAGGTATTCCGAGGCAAGGCGACCGCCTTCATCCTTCAGGGATGAGGCACACACCGCGGCGGGCGGCGCCCTCAGCCATCTCGGAGTAGGACAGGGCCGCTGGAGTCATCTGCCACTCGGTGACGGCGAGCAGCGAGACCAACTCGCCGCGGTCCTGCGAGGTGTCGCACGGCAGACCGGCCGCGGTCACGGTCGCTACCAGGAGCTCGGGCGACATTCCACCCACACGAGCCGCCACGGCTCGGTGCAGGTCTTCGAAGCCCTGCTGATACAGCTCGTTCGCCTCTTCCAAGAGCTGCAGCAGGTCCTCATCGTGACTGGCCGGTGCGGCCGCGGCGAGGTCGAGGAGACGCTGGGTGGTTGTAGTCACCATGACAGTGTGCCTTCGGAAGCTGAGTATGGGTTGTCCCGCATTGGCGGCGGTCCATTAGAGGGCCTGCCTGAACCGTCGGCGGGTTCGTCGTGCGACGATCAGTTGGGCTTCCTGCTCAGGGGCGGAGGCATGAGCCTGGAACGGGCGGACCGCTCCGCGCTCGGGGGCTGGCCCGACTCTTGGAGGGTGAACCAATCGTGTGGACCGAGCTGGCTACTGCCCTGCCCGGGCCGACAGCCTTTCAGCCCGCGGCCTCGGAAGCATCGCTGCGCAGATGCGCCACTGTCCTCCGCCATCCGCTGTCTGAGGACCTCGCCGCTCTTCTCCGTGAGAGCAACGGCATCGAGGGCGAGTATGGAGCCGGTCTGATCTGGTCGGCGGAGCGGATCGTCTCCGAGAACCTCACCATGCGCGAGGGCGCCGAACTCGCCACGCTCTACATGCCCTTCGATCCCCTGCTCTTCTTCGCAGATGCAGGAAACGGCGACCTCTTCGCACTCCTTCCGACAATCCGCCGACCCGATGTCTTCGTGTGGAACCACGAGGATGACAGCCGTACCTGGGTCGCGCCGAATCTCGCCAAGTACCTCGAATGGTGGCTGACCGGGCGTATCACGCTGTAGCCATGCGACAAGGCTGAACTGCCCAGACCATTCGAGGAGTTCCGATGCGGGCGCCTCAGCGTGTTCTTGCTGCCGGGACGCCCTTGAAGTGCTGGCCGTGCGCCGCTTAGCGGATGGTGCCGTCGTCGCGCTCGGTGCGGGTGCAGCAGCCGCGGCGCAGGGCCAGGCCAGCCACCGCCGCAGCGGTAGGAACCTTGTGCGAGTCCAGGGTATCGGCGCAGCCGCTGCACGGGTCAGGTCGGGCAGCTTGCGGGTCCTTCGCGGCCTTGCGGCAATAGGGGCTTCGGTGCCCGCCGTCGCCGGACAGCAGGAACAGGCGACGGACGCGGTACAGCGCCCACGGCATGTCGAGCTCGCGCTCGAAGGCCTTCAGGCAGGCCCGCTCCCGCGCCTCGGTGGGGTCGAACATCTCCAGGAGGGTCTTCTTGCCGTAGAGCTTGGCGTTGGGAGAAGAACAGTGTCGCCATCGCTTCGAACGAAAGTTTCAGCGGCTGGACAAAGACGTTCACCGATCCGCGGCTCTGCGCGGCGATCGTCGACCGGCTGACCTTCAACGGCGCCATCATCCAGACCGGCACCGAGTCCTACCGCCTCGCCCACACCAAAGCCCAGGCCGAACGGGCTGACGCGGGCTGACGCACGTTCAGAACACGTTGATCTCAGCTGGTGCCCGCTCCGTGCGAGTCAGGGCACGCAGCAGGGCCGCTTGGCCATGGCGCCGGACGGCAAGCCCGGTCAGCAGCGCAACCACGGGATCGAGGGCCGTGCCGGGGAGATCCGGCGCGCTGAGGCCCACGCTGACCGCCAGGTCATCCATATGCACAGCGAGCTCGACCATCCGGGTCACGAGGAAGTCATCCAGGCTCAGCGCCCACCCTGTTTGCGGCATGAACACCACCCAGCCGCCACGCACCTCGTCAAGGCTGGTTCGCTGCTGGTCGAGTGCGTCATGGACCCGCTCGACCAGCCGCCGCACGCCTTCGGACGAGATGCCTTCACCCTTCGCTCGAATTCCAGAGCTGATCTCGCCGTCGAGCGGCGCGTCGATCCACACGGCCCGCGCGTAGTGTTCCAGCACTGGGATGGGTTCCTGCTCAGAGGCGGGTCCTTCCAGCGCCGGATCCACGCTGAAAATCTGATAGGCGAGGTGGCCGGCCAGACCGCCGACCGTCCACTGCGCCAACGCGCTGGGTTTCTCCCACGAGGCGGCCACTTCCGGCGCGTCCAGCAACGCTACGGCCTGCGCGGCGGTCTCCAAGTAAGCGTTCTTCAGACTCACAAGTCCCCCATGATCCGTCCGGAATCCCAACCCTACGCAGTGCCGCCGGCGGGGGAGCGAGGTACCCCACGACCGTCTACGCAGCACACTCGCTCCAAGAGGGCAAACCGCCTAAATGCCCCGCAGTTGCGGCACCCTAGCGTGCCGAGCGACATCAAAAGTCACTGACATTGATCAAGCTGACACCTCCCTGGGTGACTCCCGAAGTCACCACCAAACGACTCCCGAAGAAAGGTTCTGGCTCAGGTTGTGTGGTGAGGGCACGCTGAGTAACCGGTTGGGGAGGCAGGAGAGTCTGGCGCTGTTCGATTGCCAGGCGATCAGAACAGGCTGGCCGATCCGCCCTGGGCGAGCTTCTTGAGGATCGTGCGCATCCACGGGCTGCGAACGGCTGGCAGCCGGACCAAGGTGTGCTGAAGGGTTCCCCGGTCGGCCCGGAACGGGCAATTGGGGTGCGGCGGGAGCGGGTCGTCGGCGAGGACGCCTTGAGACATGCCGCCCGAGGCGGGAATCGACAACCAGGGCTGCACGCCGGCGGCGGCGGGGAGCACCGCGTGCGCCCTGACCGCCGTATGTCGTACGGCGGTCAGGGCGCACGGATCCGCGTATGGATCCGCGGCCGCGTCAGCCGGGCTGCTCATTGTCCTTCAGCGCACCCCATCCGTGCCAGCGGTCGATCTCGATCCACGCGCTGTAGCGGCGCCGGTCGCGCTGCCCGTAGTCCTTGCCCAGGTACTGGCGGGACAGCCGGTCGATGCCGGACAGGTCGGTGTCCTCCTGCAGGTCGACGACGCGGCCGATGATGGTCACATGGGTGTACCAGCCGCCCTCGTCGAGCACGGTGAGCGAGACCCTGGGGTCGTTGCGCACGTGCTGGAGCCGGACGCGCCCCTCGTCCATGTTGATGAGCACACGCCCGTCGTCCCACAGGTACCAGGTGGCCGCGGACACCGGCTGGCCGTCCCGGCGCAGCGTGCAGATGACGGCGGGGTTGGCTTTCTCCAGCATGGCGACGGCGGCTTCGGGCAGGGGCGGCTTCGACACGGGTCATCCTCCACGGCGTAAGGCGGGACGCTTCTCGATCACCAGCATGATTGCCCGGGGCAGCGCCGCGCGCGCGCACCGCCCCGCGCGCAGCCGGGTCTGGTGCTACGAACTCCGGACCTCGAACTCCGAGAGCTGACCGGCCGGCCAGCCGCTGTTGGCCGTGACCGTCAGCCGGAACCAGCGCTGGACGGTGGCGGGCAAGGTGAGGGTGACGGTGTTGTCCGCCGCCGGGTCGAAGGCGTAGGCGGCTGCGGCCTTCACGGTGGTGAGGGTGGAGCCGTCCGCGCCGGCCTGCAGGGACAGCGTCTGGGTGCGGGCGCCCCAGCCGGCGGGGAGCCGGAGCACCACGCGGGATACGCTCCGCGCGGCCCCGAGGTCCACCCCGGCAAGCCAACGTGTTTTCTCATCCTCGTGGGAACAGCACCGGCCACCGCCGTGGAGGAGCAACGCAGCGCACGCGTGTGCTGACCGTCGTCTCTGACGGCGGCAGGTGGCTCAGTCAGCGTTCGAATGCTCGGTGTGCTGTGCTGCCGCCCAAGTCATGAACATCTGCTGTCCAATCTCGGTTCTGGTTCAGGTTGTGTGGCCCGTGCACGGTGAGTGACCGCTGAACTTCCTTTGAGCCTCCGGAAGTTGCCTCAAAACGAGCAGTGGCAGGAGTGACTGACCTGACAGTTCGGGACTGTGAAAGAGGCCTTGCTCCGACTAGAGGAGCTGCTGTTCCCGTCGATCGACGACGTCGCGGTGCTGTCGGTGGACGTGAACATCGCGATAGTGCGTGTTGGTGTGCAGTGCACCGCCGCGGGTGCCTCGTGTCCGGGTTGCGGAACGTGGTCCTGCCGGGTTCACGGCTCCTACCTGCGGTTTCCCGCTGATGTTCCGAGTGCGGGACGAAGCGTCGTACTCCAGCTGCGGGTCCGCCGGTTCACCTGCCGGAACGCCGAGTGTGGACGTCACACGTTCGTCGAGCAGATACCCGGTCTGACCCGAAAGCACGGCCAGCGGACCGAGCGGTTGCGCTCGACCTTGGCTGCGATCGGTCTCGCCCTCGCGGGCCGGGCCGGCGCCCGCCTGGCCCACGTCGTCGGCGTGCCGATCAGCCGCAGTACAGTCCTGCGGTTGGTCGACGCACTTCCCGAGCCGGAGGTGCCCGCCCCACGAGTGGTCGGCGTCGACGAGTACGCCACCCGCAAAGGCCGGAACTACGGCACCGTCCTCGTGGACGTCGAGACCCGCCGGCCGGTCGACCTGCTGCCCGACCGGGACTCGTCGAGCCTGGCCGCATGGCTGGCCGAACGGCCCGGAATCGAGGTCGTATGCCGAGACCGCGCGTCGTTCTTCGCCGAGGGCGCCACCGCCGGTGCACCGCAGGCCGTGCAGGTCGCGGACCGGTGGCATCTCTGGCACAACCTCAGCGAGGCCGCTGAGCGGAGCATCGCCCAGCACCGCCAGTGCCTGCACGTCCTGGTCCCTGAGACCCCTGAAACGACCGAGGCGGAGCCCGACCCTGCCGAGGAGTCATCCGGTTCGCCATGGCCGACCGGCCACCGGTTCGCCGACCGAACCCGAACCGTTCACGCCACCGTCCATGCCCTGGTGGAGGCAGGGCACAGCCGTCGCGCGATCCAGCGGCAGCTCGGCATGACGAGCCGAACCGTCAAGCGGTACGCGGACGCCGCCAAGCCGGAAGACCTCTTCAACGGTCAGTGGCAGGCCCGGACCTCCGTCCTCGACGAGTACAAGACCTACCTCGACGACCGCTGGAACGAGGGCTGCACCAACGCCTGGAAACTATGGGAAGAGATCGTCCCACTCGGCTACCAGGGCAGCTACCAGCGCGTTCGCGCCTACCTCCGCCAGAAGCGCACCTCGCCACGACCCGTGACAGCTCGGCCGCCCTCACCCCGGGCCGTCGCCGGATGGGTTCTGCGCCGCCCGGAAAACCTGTCCGATGCCGAGCAACTCCACCTGAAGAGCGTCCGGGCCAACTGCCCCGAGATCGACGCCCTCACCAGGCACGTCCGGTCCTTCGCGACCATGCTCACCGAGCGCCAGGGCGAGCGACTACCGGAGTGGCTCGACGCCGTGAGACAGAACAACCTCCCGAGCCTTCACACCCTTGCCGCAGGTATCGACCGCGACCGCGATGCAGTGATCGCTGGTCTGACCCTGCCGTGGAACTCCGGAGTCGTCGAAGGCCATGTCAACCGGATCAAGATGCTCAAGCGTCAGATGTTCGGCCGCGCCGGCTTCACCCTGTTACGCAAACGTGTGCTTCTGGCCCAAAAACTAGCTGGCCCGCGGCTACTTAAGGAGCCGGAAGCCGGGCTGCCGAGCCCACGCTCTGAGGAATTCCGCTGAACCGTAGGCGGCAGGCCACGGGTCCGTCATCGTCGCGATGACCCCTGGAAGGCCGGTCACGATCGGGACTTGATCCTCAAGAAGTTCGGCATTGGCGACGCCACTGATCACGTCCATGACAGCAGCGGTCAGCAAGGCCGTGACGACGTGGTCGACCGGCCTGTTGCAGAACGCTGTGACGTCGACGGCGTGGGTCGGGGTGAAGCCGATGAGGGGTTCCTGGTCGACTTCGTCGGCGTGCTCGGCCTCGACGTTGCCTTCATCGCCGACGCTGGGCCCCATGAGAGAGACCATGACAGGCCGGCGTCCGTCGATGCCCCCGGTTTCGGCGATGCCGAGGCTCTCCGCGTGAATGTTCAGGTCGTACTCGCCGACCCGCTTCTCCTCAAAGTGAGATGAGGAACGGACAAGGAGTTCCCGGAGCCGCTGGATGGATACGGGTGGGACGGGCTCCGCCAACTCAATCACTAACACCGGACCGCTCATGACGAGAGCCTAGCCAGCCTGGGCTTCCATCCCCAACCGGTTACTCAGCGTGCCCTCACCACACAACCTGAGCCAGAACCCGAAGAAACGGGCACAGCCACGGCGTGGGCGTTCATCTGGCGCCTGGGGGCGCTCTTGAGGATCTCGATGCCGTCGGCGGTGAAGACCGCGTCGAACGCTTCGACGTACCGGCTGTCGCGGTCGCGCAGAAGGTAGCGGAAGCCCGAGGCGCGCTCGCCGAGGTCGGCGAGAAGATTCCTGGCGAGTTGGGTGGCCCAGACGGCGGTGGGGTGGGCGGTGGCGCCGAGGATATGCACGGTGCGGGTGCCGACCTCCATGGCGAAGAACACGTACAGCTGTTTCAGGGTCACGGTGTCGACGTGGAAGAAGTCCGCGGCAAGCAGGCCGGAGGCCTGGGCGCGCAGGAACGCGCGCCACGTCGGCCCTGTGTTGGGGCTCCGGCGGGGTGCCGGGCCGAGGCCGGCGCTACGCAGGACGCGGCGCACGGTGGATGCGCCGACGCGGTGGCCGAGGCGGCGGAGCTCACCTTGAATGCGGGTGTGGCCCCGGGTGGGGTTCTCGTGGGCCAGGCGAAGGATGAGGGCGGTGAGCTCTTCGGAGAGCGGTGGGCGTCCGGTGCGCGCGGGTTTCTGCTTCTACTTCCATAGCAGCAGTCGGCGGTGCCAGGCGAGCAGAGTGCCGGGGGTGACCAGGCGGTGCCGGCGTAGCCAGCTCGGTAGGCGCTGGGCGAGGGCGGCGAGTACCAGGCGGTCCGGCCAGGAAAGGCGCGGGCGGGTGCCGAGCTGGCGGCGCAGGACCGCGACCTCGTGGCGCAGGGCGAGCAGTTCGGCATCCTTGGCCTGCTCCGACCGTGACCACAGCAGGAGCAGGCCGAGGAGTCGGAGGAAGACGAGGTAGAGCACGCGCACCGCCATGCAGTCCGAGCCCGTGATCACTTCGAGCTGCAAAGCGCCTTGTCACAGTGTCCGTTGGGACTTCGACGGCCAAGGGTTCCTGGACCGGTTCCGGCACCCCAAGGAGCGGCAGGCGCGGCATGCCCCGCTGCCGGTCGTAGCGCTCAGCCCACCCCGCCGTTGCCTCGGAGGATCTGGCCGCTCCAGTGGCGGGCCGAAGCCGTGGCCTGCCACCCCGTGACGATCGCTGGCCCCGTGTGACCTCCGCGGCTCCACCAACGCACGGTGCCCGTCGCGTCGGCCGGCGGAGTCATCGGAGGTGGACCAGGACCCGGCCGGCGTTGGTCGCATCCGTCTCCACGCGGACGTAGAGCTTTTTGATGTGCTTCTGGGCCAGAACGGCCAGCACCCGCTTCTTCAGCTGGCCTGTCCCCTTGCCCGGGATGATCTGCACGACGTCGATCCCAGTGGCGGCGGCCTTGAAGAGGGTCTGCCGCAGAGCGACATCGATGTCGCGATTGTTGCGGAAGATCGGATGCAGATCCAGCGTGAGCAGGGCAATCGCCTCCGATGCGCTCAGTCGCCGACCGACGCCGGGTCCCCGTGGGCTCGTCGTACGATCGCAGCGTACGTCATCCTCCCGATCCCGACCTCCGGCGCCGGTTCCTTTTGGCGGTGGGGCGGGAAACCGGCGCGCTGGGTCAGATGACGGTGATGGTGGGATTGGCTTCCAGCATGGCGAGAGCGGCGCGGATCTCGAGGCTGGGACGTGAGGCCGCTGTGTAGCGGAACTGTGGCTGAGGGGAGGGACAGCCGCCCCGCCAGGAGGGCGCGGTGTTCTCAGCGCTTGGGCAGCGGCCTGTACGCGGAGAAGACGTAGTGGCCCCGGGCGCGCAGCGAGTCGGCGGTGTGGTCCACGTCGTCGGGCCCGTGGCCGGTCTGTCGGGTGTAGGCCTCGATGTTGCTGTCCCAGGTGAATCCCTGGACGGTGAGGGCTTCTCTGGTGTCGGGTGTGAGGTCGTCGGGCGACTGCGGGGCGGCGACGAGTCCGTGGGCGGGGTCGGGGACGACCAGGAACACCGGATCTCCTTCCCTGCGGGCCGCCCGGCCGGGCGGCCCGCAGATGCGAATGGGACAGGTGGTCAGCGGCTGACGTTGATCGTGGGATCGGCTTCCAGGACCCCGAGGGTGGCGCGGATGGCGGCGCGCGTTGCGGGGCTGGGGACGGAGTACGGGAAGTGCAGGGCGCGCACGGCGTCGTCCAGCTGATCGTTCCGGAGGGGAAGTCTGTGGCCGCTGCGGTAAAGGGCCACGGCTGTGGCCGTCGCGACGCGGACGCGGTTGTACGTGACGGCCTCGGCTGCGGTGACGTCGTCACCGAGCGCATCGCTGGCGGTGGGCGGCAGATCCGGCGTTCCGGCAGTGAGCGGACGGACGGTCAGGCGGAGCAGGGACCGGCGCAGGGCGCGGAGCGGCGTTCGCAGCATGGCAATTCCTGAGGCTGGAATGGGTGGAGGGGCCGGGGATCTGCCCTCGGCGGGCGGGGTGTTGGGGAAGCACCCGAGCCCCCGGTAACTAAATAATAGTGTATATATCTGGTGTGTGAACCCACCCCTGACCTGCATAAACGCTCCGTGCGTGGAGAGTGAAAGGGCCGGATGGTCCGTGCGGGGGTCAGAGCTGCGGGGCGTGCGCGGCCAGCGGTTCGGGTGCCTGCTGGGTGTAGATGCCTTCCAGGCCTGCGGGTGCGATCAGTCCCCAGGTGAACGTCTCCTCGGCCGCGTAGAACTGCCCGCGGCGCCGGTGCGGTGGAGCGTAGGGGCGCAGGATTCCGACGCCGTAGACCTCCAGCGTGCCGTCGAGGAACCCGGCTTCCTGTTCCTCGGTCATGTCCGGCCCGTACTTGTAGAACGTCTCGTCCGCGACCACGGCGAGCACGGGGCTGAGGTCGTCCTCGTCGCGGTCGAGGAAGCTGCGCCAGTGAGCGATGTCGGCCATCGCAGCAGCGCGCTTGGGGCGGGTGTTGAGGTAGCGGACCCGGTCACGGTGGTCGGGGTACTCGTCCGTATTGCTCGGCGAAGGCGGCCAGCATGGCGACGATCCCTTGGGGGCGGCCGGACACTTCGACGCTCACGTCTTCTCCCGAAGCTCCGATGACGGCGCGTACGTTGTCGACCTGGACGGGGCCCGGGCTGGCCCTGCGGCTGGGGAGCGCGCTGCCAGTACACGTCTGTGCGGCGGTGCTGCTCCTGGACCCGGGCGCCGGGGAGCGCTTCGGCCAAGGCCTCGGCCACGGCGCGGCGATCGCGGGCCTCGGCCTCCTTCTGCGCGGTGAGCTGGGCAGCCACTTGGGAGATCTCGGTGTGCAGTGGGTACAGCCGCCGGGTGATCTCCCGTGCGACGTGCTGGGCGCTGCTGGTCGTGACTCCGATTGACGGGGCCTGGAGCTCGGAGTCGTCCGGAAGGGCCGCGTAGACCTTCAGGCGGACGGGCTGCCGGTCGTCGGGCTGGCACAGGTTCAGGGCGCGTCCCTCGTCGTCGATGATGAGCCGCGCCAGACCGCGCACGTACTCGTCGTTGGGGGCGGTGCGGCAGTAGTGTGTGCCCAGCTTCCGTGCGACTTCGTCGGCGAACGCGTCGAACTGCTCCTGTGCGGTCATCTCCTGCGGCATGACGGGAGGCTCACTCCTTCAGGCTGGCGGCTGGGGAGCTCCGCGGGGCGGTGGGCGCTGCCGAGTACTGCTCGGCGGGGAAGTCACGGATGCGCGCGGCGACCGCCCGCGCGGACATGACGGGGCTGCGGTGGAACGGGTCCGTGCATACGGCCTGCCACAGGCTCGCCGGCCTGGACGGGTGTTCAACGCCACTCAAGATGCCGACATCGGGGGCGAGTTGACGGCATGCTGTGTGCGGACGGTTTCGGATGCATGCCAGTGAGTGACGACCGTTGGTTGGCGGCGACACCTTGCCGATGAGAGGGCATGCAGAAGGCCCTCCCGACGATCTCTTGGCCACGCCGAAGCTCTAGGGTTGCCCGGTGGGCTTTGAACTGCGGGAACGATGGGGCGGGCAGCCGTTGTGGACGAGATGGGTTCTCGCGGTGCACGTGATCGGATTCCTCGAAGGAGCCTGCGTCCACATTCTCGATGTGGCCCGTGACGGCATCCATGCCTACGCGTCGTTTCCGCAGGTTCCCCTGCAGGTGTTCTTCGTCAGCCTGGCGATCCTCGATCCGCTGGTTGCCGTGCTGGTGGGACTCGTACGGCGGGAAGGGGTCTGGCTGGCAAGTGCCGTGATAGTCACCGATGTCTTCGCGAACTGGTGGGGCAACCGGCATTGGCTGCAGGACGACCCTGTGAAGCTACTGCCTCTGCTTCCCATCACCCTCTTCGGCCTGTTCGTCGTTGCGTTCTTGACCCCCTTGCATCGCACGGTCACCAGGACGACGGGCAGGCCTCAGGTGGCCCTGCCGCCTCCTGACGACTCATGCATCGCGCAGCCTTGAAGCACCGGCACCTCGCCGACGAAAACGACACCTTGCCGACGACCACCCCGCCGGAACACTCACCGGCGGGGCGTCGCCATCACCGCTCGTCGGCACCGTGAACGCCGCCTTCGTCGGCATTTTCAACGCCGGGCAACAGACGGGGCGATCTGGTTGGTGGTGGCCGGGTCGACGGTCCAGCGGCGCCCGTAGGGATCGGTGACGGTGTACGTGAGCAGCTCGGGACGGTCCTGGTTGCCGTTGTTCGCCCAGGCGAGGCCGGCGGCGGTGAGGGCGTGGCCCAACTGGGCGCAGCGCTCGCGGGTGATGTGGCCGAACGTGGCCATGTTGCGATCCCTTTCACTGGTGGGTGGCCGGTCAGGGGCGGCGGCCGGATGACTGGGGCCTGAGGTAGCGGTACAGGAAGCGCGCTGCCTGCTCGCGGCTGGCGAATCCGGGGATGCCGCCGCCATTGCCGGGGGTGTGACCGGGATACTCCGCGACCCAGTCCGAGCCGTCGCGCGAGTGCCACACGACGCCGTAGCAGGTGTTCCGGTCCTGCCGGTCAAGGACCCGGTAGCCGAGCGATGCACGGTTGCGGGTGAACCGGAACTGCTCCAGCATCGATGCTCCTCGGGTCGGTGGGTGCGGGAGGGGGATGGAGTGAGGGGTCCCCCTCCCGCTATATCAATAATAGTGAATATTGGCTATGTGTGAACCCACCCCCGAACTGCGCGAACTCACTCCCGCGAGCCCGCTGCGGGGAGGTCGGCAACCAGAACGGTCGCGTTGTCGGCGTAGCTTCCGGCGTGCTCGACGGCGGCTGTGACGACGTCCGTTGCGGCCTGCTTGGGGTTCCCGCCCAGGTAGTTGGCGAGGTTGCGGGCGGAGTCCTCGAGGGGCTCGTACGCGCCGTCGCTGGCGAGCAGCAGGCGGCAGGCCTTCGCGGGGCCGGTGGCGGTCTCGATTACGGGGTGTCCGTACCGGGCTTTCCTCTGGTCGTCGGACTCCGTGGCCCCCAGGTAGGACGTCACGAGGTTGCGGCTGCCCCGGAAGACGCGCCGCATGTTGTGGTCGGCGGTGAGGCACTGGAGGGTGCCGCTGGGGGTGAGGACGTAGGCGCGGACGTCTCCGCACCATGCGATGGTCAGCGGCTCGCCGGGGGCGGTGACGGCAACGGCCGCACACGCATTGGGCACATCCGCGTACTGGTCGCTGCGCTCGGGTTCGGCGGCGTAGCTGTCGTAGACGGCTCGCAGGCCGGCCTCGGCGTCGGCGTCGGCGTGACGAGCAGCGGCTCGGGCGACGCGTCGGGCGGCGGTGAGGGTCCAGGCGCGTACCGCGTCGCTGGAACCGATGCCGTCGCACAGGACGTACGCGCGGGCTCCGTTGTGGGTGTAGGTGGCGGTGGCGTCGCACTGGTGGGAGCGGTCGCCGATCAACTGGGCGGATGCGTGGGCCATGTGAGCTCTCCTGGGCTGGGACGGAGTAGCCGACTGGGGGCGCGGCCTGCTCGGCCGGACGGCGAGGTGAGAGGCCGTGGCCTCGGTATCGGGCGCTCGGTCGGATGGCGCCGGGTTGCGGGAGAGGGGTGGGGGATCCCCTCCCGCATAACCAATAATAGTATATTCCTGAGGGGTGTGAACCCACCCCTGAACTGCGCACTTACGGGTGCGCCCCCAGCGCCGCGTCCAGGGCAGGGCGCTGGGCCTGGTGCTGGAGTGTGTTGGTAGCGGGCTGTTCGTGGTCCCGGTAGTCGGATACCACCACGTATCCGCCCGGCACGGTGTCGAGCCGGAGCTCTGGGCCCCAGTCCTCGGTCACGTGGCGGGGGAGGTGCTCGATGTCGTCGACTTCGACCTGTGCGGCCCATGCGGTCAGGTCGCTCTCGAACTGCCGTCGCCAGTTCCGGAGTATGGGGAAGAGCTGTCCGCAGTCGTCGACCAGGGCGGCGGCGCGGGCTTCGCCCGGTGGCGGGCATTCGGCGTAGGTGGGGGTGTCGGGGCGGGTGCGCTCTCCGAGGGTCATGAGCCAGCGCAGGGTCATGCGATCTCCATCCGTGCGCTGTGGGGCGTAGTGGTCTGCGGGCGGCGGACAGTGCGCCGGGTCCGCTGCTGGGTGCGCAGGGAGGCGGCTTCGGCCTCGGCGTTGCGGGCGCGGTCGTGTTCGCCTGCGGCTTCGGTGAGGCAGTAGGGGCCCAGCCACTCCTGGACGTCGACGCTGCGGGCCAACGATCCGTCCCTGTTGGTGAGCATGAGCAACAGGACGGGGTGGGGCTGGGCGGTGAACCATCGCGCGACGGTCCACCAGGCGGTCACCGCGGCGCGCAGTGCGGGCCGCGACGCGCGGGCCTCGCCTTCCAGGCGGGCGGCTGCCACCCGGTGGTAGTCGGCCGACCACGTGAGGAACCGCAGCAGGGCGGGGGTGTCGCGCTCGCGGGAGGCGGTGAGGATCTGGGGGAAGTCCTTGCGCTGCTCGACGTGTTCGGCGCAGGCGCGCAGTACGGCCGTGAGTGTCGCCGCTGTCTTGGGCGACGGCTCGTGTCCGGCGTCCGACTCCATCGGGTATACGGACACCTGCGGGCGGTCGGCGGGCGCGTCACGGTAGAGGGTGAGGCTGCCCCGGTAGCCGGTGCGGCTGCGGGCGAGCCGCGGGAGCGCCTCGGCGGGCGCGGTGTCCTGGAAGGCGTTGACGGGACCCAGACAGGCGCGGACGGCGGTGAACTGGTCCCAGTGCCGCACGTGGTGGGTGCCGGTGACGTGGACGCTCCCGCGCATCGCTCCGCCAAGGTCGAACACGACGGAGTCACTCTCGCGGGGCCGGGCGGTGGCGTGCACAGTGCCGGCGGGCGTCTCGACGGTCAGGCTCGGGTTCATGGGCGGCTGCTCCTGGTGGTGGTCGAGGCGGCGGGCGATGCGCTGCGCCCCCGTGCGGCCCGGCGTGGTGGCCGGGCCGCACGGGGCGGCGGGGGAGGTCAGTACAGGTCGCCGACGTACTCGGCCACCTGCTCCGCGATGTCGTCGGGGCTGCTGTTCGCGTTGACGTGCGGCAGGTGCATGACGTCGCCGATCTTGTCGTTGCGCAGGAAGACGTCTCCGGCCTCACACACTCCGATGGTGAATACCGTGTGATCGGTGCGCAGGTGCCCGGTGCGGCCTCCGGGGCCTTCGGCGGCGCCCCACTGGTCGCCGAGCAGCGAGACGGCCCCCTGCGCCACAGTGAGCAGCAGGCTTCCGGAGATCGGTTCGTTCTCGTCCTCGTCGAACGGCGGATGCGTCCAGTTGAACGTGTGCGTGCGGTCGGTGGGCATGACGGCTCCTTCAGGTTGTGGCGGTGGGCGGTTTCGGTCTCCCCGCGCCCGACGAAGGGGAGGGATGCGGGCGCGGGGAGACAGACTGCGGCCAGTGGCGTGCTGGCCTGGGGGCCGTGCGCCTCCCCTGGGGAGTTGGGGAGACGCACGGGGCGGGTGGGGCTACGTCTGCGGGGTGTAGGCCCAACAGGTGCAGCCGGTGCCGTCGGCCCGGGAGCGGGGCCACAGGCGGGAGAGGTCGTGCTCGGATTCCGGGTATGCGCACTCGGCGCACGGTGCGCCCCACGTGTCGGGCTCGTCGGCCGGTTCGGCGGTGTAGATGTCCGGGGTGCTCCACGGAAACCCTCCGGGGTCGAACCGGACGGACGCGTCGGGCATGAGGTGGGCCCACCCTGCGGGCCAGCCGACAACGGGCTTCCGGCGGCACCTGGCGATGGCATCGCGGACGGCTCGGCCTCGCCACACCTGCGTGGTGCCGTTCGGCCCCGTGACGCGGTAGGCGGCGGCCGCAACCTGATCGTCCGGCCGGTTGATCAGGATTCCGGAGGTCTTGTCGGGGATGAACGTGGCGGTGGAGTGGTTGCGGGTCTGGCGGTAGCGGATGACTCCGTCGTCCGTCATCCGTGCCTCGCTCGACAGCCAGAAGTTGAGGTTTCCGCGTAGGAAGTTGTCCAGCCCCTGACCCTCTGTCTGGCGGCCGAACCCTGCGGTTCTGGCGGGGTAGTCTCCTGCCCGGCCCGCTACCTGGGCGTACCGCGCGTGGATGTCGGCCTGGTCCATGTGGATGTACGGGCCCGCGATCCCACATGCGGGGATGCGGTGGGCAATGAGCGGGATACCGGGGAGCGGCTCGCGGGCGGGGATGTCGGCGGGGTCCGCGGTGACGGCGGGCGTGTCAGCCACGGTCGCTCTCCTCGTCCATGCCGGTCGGGTCGATGAGTGCTGGCGCGGGGTAGACCTCGCGGTCTACGGCGGAGCTGCCGGGGCAGGGTGTGACGGCGGCGCGAAGCTCGGCCGTGTCCATGGGGTACAACCACCCGGCACGCACGGTCCAGCCGCACGCGCGGGGGCCTGGCTCGGCGGACGTGGTGGCTATCAGCACGGCGCCCGTGACGGTGCTGCCCTCCAGCGCGAACACCAGCAGCATGGCCACTTCGTCGTAGGCGTCCTCGTCCAGGACCGCTATGCGCATGGGGTCCGTCGCAAGGGAGAGATCGGCTGTGCGCGAGAGCTGGGCGCCGTCGGTCCGCATGGACACGATGCTCAGCGCGTGTTCACCGGGGCCGAGTGCCTGGAACACGGCGGCCAACGCGTCCAGGGTGCGGCCCATGGCGGCCTCGGTGGAGGCCTCGTCGGGGCGGATGAGCTCGGGGCGTGCGGGCATGGTGCATGGCTCCTTGGCGAGAGGCGGTCAGCGAAAGGCCGGCGGGGGCGTCGGGGTGCGGCGGTGGTGGTGGTCAGTTCCAGTTCTCGGGGCCGGGGCGGAACCTGGCCTCGAACCCGGCGCTCTCCTCCGCCGTGGCGGGGCGCCAGTCGGCGATCTGCTCGGCAAGCGAGCGGAAGACGGTGGATTCCACGGCGTCCACGTAGTCGTCGGCGCTCCGGTAGGCGATGCGGTGGGCGGTGACAACGGTGAGCTGAACGGTTGTCACGCTGCCCCGGACCTCCCAGGAGACGTACTGGCCTTCGGTGAACTGCATCTCGGCTTCTCTCCTCGCGGGCAGGGCGGTGGGCGGTGGGGCTGGCGCGCGTCGGGGCGCGGCTGTTCTGGGCGCGCGGTCTGCTCCGCAGACGCGTTGCTCTGCCGCTACGCGGCAGGGCCGGGCGGGCGCGCTCCGCGCTTCCCTGGGGGCGGGGAGCGCTCCGCGCTCGGGGAAGGCGGGGCCCGTGCGGGCCGGGCCGGGGAGTTTCCCGACCCGCACGGGGGTCTGTCGGTCGCCGGGCGCGGCGACTACTGCGCGCGCTCCGCACTCGGGGCGCTGCGGGCCCGTGCGGGACGGGTGTCGGGGTCACCCGGCC